>CALDOH010000107.1 GCA_937912185.1 uncultured bacterium
AGGCCGGTCGAGAACAAATAAAAAAATATTCCTGGTCAAGCATGGCCAAAAACATTTTGGATATTTTCCAAAATTTGGTATAATATACTAGATGCTAATAAAGAAAAAGGCTGCTCCAAAAAAGCAGACTATAAAAAAGATAGATAAGCTTAATATCAAAGAGATAAAGAAGGATCTAGTCGATGACTTGGATCAATTTTTGTTTGCTGAAGAAGATGTTCTTGATGCCCAAAAGGCCAGGGAAGAAAAGGAAAAAGCTTTAGCTAAGTTAGATAAGTTGATTAAACAAGAACTGTCCTATGATCATATTCTGGATAAAGCCAAGAAGGATATCATTGCTGTCGCTCAAGAGGAGATAAAAGTACCTGAAAAACAACCTGAGCCTCAAGCAGTATATATTGAGTCGGTCAATGAAGTGACCTCACGTTCAAGTCATGTTTTGGACCTCAGACAAACTCAAAGAGTTCAGAAAAGAGCTACCTTGGATAAGTATAAGTCAGCCTGGCAACAAGGCAAGGAAAAGTTAACCGCTAAAAAAGATATTAAAAAACAAAAGCAAGAGCCGACCTACCATTTGCCAAAATTGCCAACTTTGAGTCTCGAAAAATATTTTTATGTTGATATAAATTTAGAACCACTAAAATTAAAGTATTTTGCTAGCAAGATGCTAATATTTGCTTTGGTGATGGCAGTCATTTTGTTGCCGATTAGGGGATTGGTCTTTTTTGGCAAGCTTCAGGATGATAAAGATAAATTACTTCAATTTGGAAAACAAGGTTTAGTAAAACTTCAAGCTGGTGTAATTTCAGCTTCTGAAAATTCATATGAAGACGCTCAAATTGGTTTTGAAGACGCCTTACTTAGTTTTGATCAAGCTCAGAGGACTCTAGATAATTATCAAGAATGGATGTTAGAAGCAGCTGGTACTGTGCCAGTGGTGGGAAAACAATTGTCCTTGAGTAGAAACATGTTAACCGTAGCCAATAATATCTCTCAGGCTGGTAGTATTTTAAATCAAAGCGTACAAGAAGACACCAATCTTACTGAATATTTATCTATTGTCCATAACCAAGTCAAAGATACACTACCTTACCTTAAGGCTGCTCAAAATGATCTACAAAATATTTCTATATCTGATCTTCCTTTAGAGTTGCGCCCACACTTTGATGGTTTGAAAAATTATTTACCAACAGTTACAGAAGACTTAGAGAGTCTGGATGAAACTTTTTCACTTTTAGTTGGTCTACTTGGTCACGATAGTGAAAAAAGATATTTGATTTTATTTCAAAACAATAACGAACTTCGGGCAACCGGTGGTTTTATTGGTAGTTTTTCATTGCTAGATGTCTATCAGGGTAAAATTGTTGGACTGGAGACTCCTGGTGGCGGTACCTATGACTTAGATGCTGGGCAAAAAAAATTGGCCAAAGCACCAAAGGCCTTATCGTTGATCAATCAATATTTTAATATTTGGGACGCAAATTGGTGGCCTGACTATCCTACATCTGCCAAAAAAATTGAGGGAATGTATGAAGATGCTAGTCAGTCATCTATCGACGGTGTGATAGCAATCAATGCTAGTGTGCTCAAAAATCTACTAGAAGTGATTGGCCCAATTGAATTAGAAGAATACCAGGTTACTATTACAGCTGAAAATTTATTTACTATATTACAACAAGAAGTTGAATTAAATTACGACAAGGACGAAAACAAACCCAAGGCTATTATTGCTGATTTAGTACCAAAGGTTTTGGAACAATTATTATCTGGTACTGAAAAACAACCAGCCATGATGACAACTCTGGCTAAAATGTTGGCCAATAAACAAATCCAAATTTATAGCGACGATTCGGCTACCCAAAAAAAACTTGGTGATTTTGGCTGGGCAGGCAAAATGGCTTCCTACGACAAGGATTATTTGAATGTAATTTCAACCAATATTGCCGGTGGTAAAACCGATAACGACATTTTTCAAGCTATTGACCATAAGGTAGAGATTGCTAGTAACGGTGAGATGGTGGCTACAGTTAAAATAACTAGGACCAATCAGGGTAGCCAAGACAATCCTTTGGCAGGAATCGATGGTGGCAATGTTTCTTATATGCGCATATATACTCCCCTGGGTTCAAAATTTATTGAATCAATCGGCTTTGACAAGATCCCTGAGGTATATTTTAGAACAGCTGAAGTAAAAGCTGACTCTGACCCAGATATCGCTCGTGAGGAGGATGGGATGTTGATCGATGGTGACTCAAATACTGAAATATATCAAAGTCTTGATAAAACAGTTTTTGCCAATTGGATGACTTTAGCTCCAGGAGAATCAAAAACTGTCATGGTCAAATACAAACTTCCTACAAAATTGGAATTAGGAAATCCCCTGGTAACCAACTGGTGGGACAAGATTCTTATGGATAATCTTAACTTAGATAATTATAATCTTGTTATCCAATCACAGTCAGGCGCTCAAAATACAACTTATAATGCTACGATTGTATTACCACCTAATTTTAAAGTAGTTTGGAATAATGCTAGTGATAAAGATAGTATGAGTGTAAATGAAACGGTCGTAACTTATAGTCAAAGTTTAGAGCAAGATCAGTATTTGGGATTTATTATATCCAACAATAGATAAAATGTGGCAAAGATTGTGGCACAAAGTTAATAATACAGTCACGGGGGGTGCATTTCTAATCGCCTTCTTTTCATTTTTGTCAAAATTATTTGCTTTGTTTAGAGAACGATTGATTGCTCACAATTTTGGGGCCAGTGAAATGTCGGATATTTATTATGCGGCTTTTCGTTTACCAGACTTAATATTTAATACTCTGGTGTTAGGTGCTCTAACTTCGGCCTTTATACCAATCTTTCAAAAAGTTTGGCACAAAAATAAAGACCAAGGCTTGGTCTTGGCTAGCTCGGTAATGAATTTCTTTTTGGTGTTTATTAGTTTTTTGGTAATAGTTGTATTTATATTTGCACCACAACTAGTACCATTATTTACTCCTGGTTTTTCAGATTGGCAATTAGATCAAACAGTTGCCCTCACTAGAGTGATGCTGTTGGCTATTATATTTTTTGTTGCTTCTAATGTACTCGGTGGTGTCTTGAATTCTTGGAAAAGATTCTTTAGTTTTTCTTTGGCTGCCAGTTTCTATAATATCGGTATTATTATCGGCATTATGTTTTTCTATCCCACTTACGGTTTGGTTGGTCTGGCCTGGGGTGTATTTTTGGGGGCTATCTTTCACTTATTGGTTCAATTGCCAGAAGCTATCAAAAATGGCTGGCGTTATAAATTTGTCCTTAAGTTTGATAAAGAACTAAAACAAATTTTAAAGTTAATGTTACCTCGGACTATGGGCTTGGCCGCCGGGCAAGTAAATTTGGTAGTTATTACCATGATTGCTTCTACTTTGACTGCTGGTAGTATCGCCGTTTTTAATCTAGCCAACAATCTACAGTCTTTACCAATTAGTATATTTGCTGTTTCTTTGGCGATTGCTGTTTTTCCTACCTTTACTCAAGCAGTCAATGAAAACAACAAAAGATTATTTTCAGAAAATTTTTCCGTCAGCCTTAGACGTATATTGTTTTTAGTTATTCCGACTTCGATTTTAATTTTAGTGTTGAGGGCTCAGATAGTTAGAGTTATACTGGGCACAGGTGCTTTTAGTTGGGAAAATACTTATGCTACCGCCCAGACTTTGGGAATATTTGCTATATCAATGTTTGCTCAAGGCTTGATTCCACTTTTGGCACGTTCATTTTATGCGCATGAAGATACCAAAACTCCGATGATGATCAGTATCTTTTCAATTGCTTTAAATGTCTTATTGTCTTGGTACTTGGCTCAATCGTTTGGAGTCATAGGACTAGCAATGGCATTTTCTATTGCTAGCATTGTTAATATGCTTTTGTTATATATTACTCTTCATTTTAGAGTCAAAGGCATAAACGACAACAAGATACTCAGGTCTTTACTCATGATATCAATAAATGCTGTTTCAGCAGGCGCTATTGCCTATGCTGGTTTGTATTTATTGGCCCCACTAGTAAATATGCAGACTTTCTGGGGTATTTTCATTCAAGGAGTGGGTGCTGGCCTATTGGGCTTGATTACTTATCTAATATTGAGTATATTGTTCAAGGTAGAGGAGATGGAAATAGTAAGGCGTTTATTAAAAAGAGTTTGGTTATTATTTGTAAATGGAAAACATTAGAAATTTTTGTATTATAGCTCATATAGACCATGGTAAATCCACTTTGGCCGATCGAATGCTGGAAATAACCGGTACGGTTGAAAAAAGAAAAATGAAAGAACAGCTCCTAGATCAAATGGATTTAGAAAGAGAGCGTGGTATCACCATCAAGCTACAGCCCGCTCGCATGGATTGGCAGGGGGCGGTTTTAAATTTAATTGATACTCCAGGTCACGTGGACTTTACCTACGAAGTTTCTCGTTCACTGGCGGCAGTTGAAGGGGCTATTTTGCTAGTTGATGCTACCCAGGGAATCGAGGCTCAAACTTTGGCAAACTTATATTTAGCCTTAGAACAAAATTTGATCATTATTCCAGTGATAAATAAAATTGATTTACCAGCCGCTGATCCAGAAAAAGTGAGCAAAGAGATTGTTAATCTACTTGGCTGTAAGATTGAAGACATCTTCAAGGTATCTGCCAAGACCGGCCAGGGCGTAAAAGAAGTATTGGACGAGGTGGTAAAAAGTATTCCTGCCCCCAAGACTGAAAGTAAAGATTTACAGGCTCTAATTTTTGATTCTGGTTATGATGAATATCGCGGAGTCGTGATTTATGTTAGAATCTTTGCCGGAGAAATCAACAAAGGCGATAAAATAAAATTTATGGCCACTGATGAAGAATCAGAAATTTTGGATGTTGGTTATTTCAAACCCCATTGGGTTAGTTCTGGTCAGCTGAGCAATGGTAATATTGGCTATTTGATAACTGGCGTAAAAGATTTGGAAAAAGCCAAAGTTGGTGACACTATTGTCCATGTCAAAAGCACTGCCAAAGCCCTACCTGGCTATAAGCAGGTAAAGCCAATGGTCTATGCGGGTATTTTTCCTAAAGAGGGTAATGATTACCAAAAACTTAGAGAAGCTATTTTGAAATTAAAACTTAGCGATGCCAGTCTAGAATTTGAACCGGCTAGTTCTCAAGCCTTGGGTTTTGGTTTTCGTTGTGGTTTTTTGGGGATGCTGCACCTAGAAATATTTCAGGAAAGATTAAAACGAGAACATAACCTTGATTTGATCGTAACCACCCCAACAGTTGCCTACAATTTATTTTTGAGCAATGGCGAGGAAACTATTTTGACCACGCCACTAGAATTTCCTGATCAATCAAAAATTTCCAGAGTAGAAGAACCATACATGAGTATTGAAGTGGTCACCCCTAAGGACTATATTGGTGGTCTGATGTCCTATATAGCAGAACAAAAAGGAATCTCCAAAGACACTCAATATTTGGATGAAGATAGAGTGGTGCTAAATTATTATATTCCTTTGGCGAGTATATTGGTTGATTTTTATGACAATTTAAAAAGCATATCCTCGGGCTATGCTTCACTCAATTATGATTTTGCTGACTATAGACCTTGTCAGTTAGTCAAGATGGATATTTTGGTAGCCGAGCATCCGATCGAAGCTCTGACTACTTTGGTTTACAAAGATCAAGCTTTTTCAGTCGGTAAAAAAATTGTCTTAAAATTGAAAGAAGTTTTACCACGTCAACAATTTGCCGTAAAACTTCAAGCCGCTGTTGGTGGTAAAATCATTGCTGGAGAAAAGATGGCGGCCATGAGAAAGGATGTAACGGCTAATCTCTACGGTGGTGATGTTACTCGAAAAAGAAAGTTGCTGGAAAAACAGAAAAAAGGCAAAAAAAAGATGGCCAAGTTAGGCAAAGTAGATATTCCTCAGGAGGCTTATTTAGCGGTTCTAAAACGCTAAAGACTACCTAGACCTATTGTCCACATAATCATAGAGAGTATTATAAATATGGCCATTATAAACCAAGCTATTTTTTGGGTTTTTCTCTTCATATATGTCTAATTTTAACAAATTTTTAAAAAACAAGGAAGTGCTTCGTTTGGAGATAGTTCCAAAAAAGGCGACTTTTAAGTTTTATTTTGTTTTAATCCTCATATTATTGATGTTTTTTTTGATGTTTCCGGCCTGGCGAGCCGGTGAGATGGGGGTCTTTTTATGGTTTGTGGCTCTAATTACCTTGATTTTTTCTTTAACTAGACAGCTTCTGTCGGTCAATGATAGATATTTATTGACCAACAAACGAATCATTCATCTGCGGGCCCTAAATAAAAAGAATTTTGCCGTAGTTGGCGCCATTCGTTTGTCAGAACTAGAGGAAATTGGTTTTCATGGTAGAGCTAGTATATATCTATTAGCCTCTGGACGCAAAATTTACTTACAAAATATCAATCGTCGAGATAAAGTTTTCTCTAAGCTAGAAACTTACTTAAATAAGTAAAATCTGTTATAATATATTCATGCCAGAACAAAATTTGGAAAATATACCTCAAGCTGAAAAACCGGTCTCAAGTCCGGAACAAGTTTCTGGTTCAGAACAAAAGGTAGAACAACAGGCCGAGCAAAGTTCAGAACAAGCCGCCCAAGCACAGTCAGAAAGCGCTCAACCTCAAGTTATCTTACCCGATGACTCACCTCAGGCTGCTCCGCTAGTACCCAATCAAGAAATTGTCTTTAAAAAGGTAGAGGCTATTTTGGCCGATGGTATGGATAAGGTATTTTTGACTATGGATGTTGCTAGTCAGGCAAAATTCAAAGCCCAGGGCGAGCAGACTACTAGAGAGATAATGACTTTATTGCAAAAAACTAAAGTCAAAAGCAAACAAGTTATTGAATTAATTTTAAACTGGTTGAGAATTATACCAGGAGTTAATAAATTTTATTTAGAACAAGAGGCCAAGATAAAAGCCGATCGCATTATGCGAGTTTATGAAGGCAAAGATTAAAATTCTATGGAGCAAAATTTTTTGATTTTTGGTAGTCTGGCAGTATTTATCCTAGTCCTAATAGTTGGGATCTGGTTTTATGTCCGCAAGATCAGTCGCCAGACAAACAAGGGTATAAAATTGGATATTATTTTGATCAAAATACCCAAGTATACCAAACAAGAAAAAGAAGAACTAACCAAAGAGTATATTCAAAACTCCTTGGGTAAGATAGAAAATTTATTTACTTCTATTGCCGGCCTACAAGCCAAGGGCTCTAGTGAGACATTTTCTTTGGAGATAGTTTCTCGTAATGGTTTTATAAACTTTTATGCCGCTGTACCACCGCACCTCAAAGAATATTTCATTCAACAGCTTCAATCAGTTTACCCCAAGGTATATTTTGAAGATGCCTCAGATTATAATCTATTTCAATCCAATAGTCATATTTCTGCTGGGGCTTTGAAATTTACTGGAGATTTTAGTTTACCGATAAAAACCTACAAGACTTTTGAGACAGATCCGCTAGAGGCAATAACCAATAGTATGAGCAAGCTGACTGAAGAGGAGTCAGCTGGTATTCAATACGTCTTTAGATCAGCCCCAAAAAAATGGCATCAGCGTGGCAAGAATATTGCTCGATCTATGCAAAAAGGTGAATCTTTCCAAGAAGCTCTAGCTAAGGTTAGTGGCGGAGTAGGTATTGGCAAGATTTTTAGTTTTATTTTTAGTTTTATTTCACCCAAAAAAGCTGAACCAGAAAAAATTCAACAACAGCAACAAGGTATGTCGGCTATGGAGCTAGAACGAGCCAAGGGGCTGGAGCAAAAAACTTCCAAGTCTGGAGTTGAAGCTAATATCCGTATTATTGTTTCTAGCAAAGATCCAGTCCGGGCCAAGGCTTATTTGTCAGACATCATCAATAGTTACACTCAATACAATATCTATGAATTTGGCAATAGTTTCAAGGCAATTTTACCCAAAAAACCAAACAAGTTAATCAATGACTTTATCTATCGAAGCTATGATGCTGGCTATCGTTTAGTCTTAAATTCTGAAGAAATGGTATCTTTGGTCCATATGGCCCTACCAACCACTGAGACCCCTAATATAGACTGGCTAGAGGCCGTCAAAGCGGCTCCACCAGCCAATATGTCCTTAGATGGTATCATTTTAGGTATAAATACCTATCGAGGCAAAAATACCTACATTCGTATCAAACCGGAGGATAGGCGCCGCCATATGTATGAGATCGGTCAAACTGGTACTGGTAAGTCAGTTTTTATGGAATCCTTGATCAAGCAAGACATCGAAGCTGGTCATGGAGTCTGTGTAGTTGATCCTCATGGTGATTTGGTAGAGAAAATATTGACGCATGTACCAAAAGAACGAGCCGAAGATGTGATTGTTTTTGATCCAGTCGATACTGCGCGTCCCATGGGCATGAACATGCTGGAGTTTGAAACTCAGGAACAAAAAACTTTTGTCATCAATGAGATGATAGGTATTTTTGATAAATTGTATGACCTCAAGGCAACTGGTGGTCCGATGTTTGAACAGTACATGAGAAATGCTATGTTGCTGATCATGGATGATCCAGACTCTGGCGCTACTTTGTTAGAAATACCAAAAGTACTATCTGACGAAAATTTCAGAAAACAAAAATTACTCAAAGCCAAGAGTCAGTTGGTCAAAGATTTTTGGGAAAAAGAAGCTCAAAAAGCTGGCGGTGAAGCATCCTTGGCCAATATGGTTCCCTATATCACCTCTAAGTTGACACCCTTTATTACCAACGACATCGTCCGACCGATTATAGCTCAACAAAAATCTGCTTTCAATTTTAGGAAAGCTATGGATGAAAACAAAATTATCTTACTCAATCTATCCAAAGGTAAGATTGGTGAGATGAACAGTAATCTGCTGGGCATGGTAGTGATTGGTAAACTTCTTTATGCCGCCATGAGTCGAGTAGATATACCAGAAGAAGAGCGAAATGATTTTTATCTCTACATTGATGAGTTCCAAAACTTTTTGACTGATAGTATTTCTATTATTTTGTCAGAAGCTAGAAAATATAAATTAAACTTAATCTTGGCTCATCAGTTCATAGCTCAATTGGTAAAAAATGGTGATACTTCAGTCCGTGACGCTATCTTTGGTAATGTCGGTACGTTGATTTCATATCGTATTGGTGTCGAAGACGCCGAGATAATGGCCAAGCAAATGGCTCCAGTGGTTTCTGATTATGACTTGATCAACATGCCCAAGTATACTTGTTATGCCAAACTTTTGATCGACAACCAAAATCCACCAGCCTTTAACTTTCAGCCTCTCTTTCCAGAAAAAGGCAATTATGAGCTAGCCAAAGCCATAAAAGAACTATCTCGTTTGAAGTATGGTAAAGACAGAAATGTAGTAGAAAATGAAATCAAAAGTAGGTTGACTTTTTAGGCCATATTTTATCTAATATTAGTTACAAATATACGGATTGCCAAGCAGTCCGTTTTATGATAAATTTATGGATGTAGAGACCTCAAAAGTCTCTTGGAGGGTACATCTCTTCATAAATAAAAACAAAAATGCCAAAAGCCAAAAAAATAGAAGAACTAGAGTCTTTAGTATATAATTTAGAATTAGAACTCCAGAAGACCAAGTTAATACTAGGAGAATTATCAGGACGGAAATCTCAGGATGCTGTAGACTTTTCTTTGAAGGCGTCTCAAGAGGGTAGTGAGAGTCAATCCGATGAAGGTGCAGTGGTTGAGGGAATCTTTGATGGACAGCTAATGATTGGCCCTGATGGCAAGAAATATTCAGTACCAGCCAACTATGCTTCCAAATCTAAACTAGTTGAAGGCGATATCCTAAAATTGACTATAGCTAGAGATGGATCGTTTATTTTCAAACAAATATTACCAGTAGAAAGAGCTAGAGTTGTTGGACATTTGGTAAAAGACAAAGAGCTGGATCAGTTTGTGGTATTGTCTCAAGACAAAGTATATCGCACACTTATGGCCTCAATTACATATTTCAAGGGCGAAGAAGGTGACGAAGTCGTCGTCTTGGTACCAAAAGACTCTGATAGTAATTGGGCAGCTGTAGAAAACATTATTAAAAAACCAAAAAACAACGCGGCTTCTACTGAAGAATTTGATATTAGTTTTTAGTTTTACTATGCCGGAAGTTTTATATAGAAAATACAGGCCAAAGACTTTTAAAGAAGTTGTTGGTCAAAAGCCTATCAAGCTGACACTACAAAATGAGATTGCCTCTGGCAATGCAGCTCATGCTTATCTTTTTGTTGGTCCTCGTGGTACAGGCAAGACAACCCTAGCAAGATTATTTGCTAGGTCTTTAAACTGTCTCAATAGAAAAGATGTTGAATCTGAGCCTTGCAACACTTGCGATGTTTGTGAACAAATTATTTCTGGTAGATTTATGGATGTCATGGAGATTGACGCCGCTTCTAATACTGGCGTTGATAATGTCCGGGAAAATATTATTGCTAGTTCTCAAGTACCGCCATTTAAAAAAGGTGGCTACAAAATCTTTGTCATCGATGAAGTACATATGCTGTCCAAGTCTGCCTTTAATGCTTTGCTTAAAACTCTAGAAGAACCACCAAAACATATTATTTTTATCCTAGCTACTACCGAGATACACAAAGTTCCAGAAACAATTATTTCTCGTTGTCAGCGTTTTGACTTCAAGAAAATACCACAGGTCGATATTGTCAAAAGAATGACCGAGATCATTGAGTGGGAAAATGTCACTGTACCAGACCATATTTTGTCTGAGATTGCTCGTCGTTCTGAAGGCTGTCTCAGAGACGCCGAATCACTTCTAGGGCAAGTGATATCTCTCAGCCAGGGTAAAGTTACTGATGAACTAGCCTCGCTAGTACTACCAACTAGCAATTGGCAAGATATCGATGTCTTAGTAGAGGCTCTGAGGGTACATAATCTCTCTACAGCTCTCAATCAAATAAATAAGCTAGTGGGCGAAGGCATTGATCTACAGAGTTTTAATCTAGACCTGATAGATTATTTGCGGCAGATACTACTGTATCAAAGCATTGGCCCTAGCTACACCCTAGATTTCCCCGAGGACTTGATTGATTCTATCAAAAAACATGCTCAAGAGTTTCCTTTGGCTGATTTATCCCACTTCCTAAATATTATTCTAGACAAATTGACCATCAAAGAAACCTTGATCGAACAGCTACCATTAGAACTAGCTTGTGTCGAATTTCTCCTAGACCAAAAACCGCTTGAGCCAGCAGAGGATAAGCCAGTTGAAGTACCTACCTCAGCGGAAAAAAAAACTGAAAAAAACCTAGGCACTAATGATATAATCAAGAGTTTACAGGCCAATTGGTCAAAGATTATCGATCAGACCAAGGCTTTTAATCATTCTTTATCTGCTTTATTGCAAATTGCTCATCCAGTTTCTGTCAGTAATGATATTATTACCATTGGGGTGGAATTTGATTTTAGTCTTCAGCAAATGGAGAAACCCAATGTCAAAAATTATTTAACCAAAGTTTTATCTGATGCTTTGGGCCAGACTATCAAAGTGAATATCAATATAGATCAAAACTACAGTGAAAATCATCAAACCTTTAAAGGTAAAAATGATAAAGAGGTAGGGGACATTCTTGACACTTTTGGGGGAGAAGTAGTATAAAGTAAGCTGTTAACCGTATTCGGGGATCGTCCCTCGGCCGTAGCCCGGTGGGCAACGCCCTACGGGCAAGGCTAATGGGTAGGACATAAAATATATGAAGAAAAGCGAGGGTGTATATTTTATTTATGTATTAAAAAGTCTGAAAGATTGCAATCTTTATATAGGTTGTACTTCAAATTTAGACAAAAGATTACAATATCACGATTCTGGCAACGTAAGATCGACAAAGAATAGAAGGCCATTAATATTAATCTACAAAGAGTGTTATAACAATAAGTATATTGCTTATAAAACGGAACGTCATTATAAAACAGCAGTAGGAAAAAGAGAGTTAAAAAATAAAATTAGCAACGAATAATTTAGTATATAATTCGGGATCGTCTAATTGGTAGGACAACGGGTTCTGGTCCCGTCAATCTAGGTTCGAGTCCTAGTCCCGAAGCCAAATTAACAATAATTATAGATCGTCCCTCGGCCGTAGCCCGGTGGGCAACGCCCTACGGGCGAGGCTAATGGGTAGGACATCAGGTTCTGGTCCTGAGAATTGGGGTTCCCTCGGCCGTAGCCTATGGGCGAGGCGACTCCCTAAGATCCTGAGCAATAGCGAAGGGTCCCCGAGCCAATTGAGTAGAACGAAATAAAAACACCCATTGAGGGTGCTTTTTTGACAAAAAAGACCGAAGCTTTAGTTAGCTTCGGCTTGAAGTCTATCAGAGACAGACTCTACTTGAACTAGTCCGGGAATTAGGTGTCTTCCATATCCCTTACGAAACATCGTTAGTCCTTGTTTTACACTGTAAGCTGAAATGTATCCAGCAATTTTTTTTTGGACAGAACCATCTTCTTCTTCGTAGAAGTAGATGGTGTATGAGGTTTTTTGTTTTTTTAACACAACAGCAACCCCTTGTTTGAGGGAACAGACAAACCACTATGGTTTGCTTAACTAGGAATAATGGTATATTTTAGCTATTTTGTCAATAATATTATAATGCATGAGCTATGAGTAGAACGAAATTGGCTTGATGTGTAAGTAGCAATCACCCTAAAGCGCTGTCCTGAGCGATAGTCGAAGGAGTGGTTTTTTGGTATACTGAAGCTAGTATTATTAAAATAAAATTATGAAATTGTTTAAAAAATGGTGGTCCTGGTCAATAATTATTTTGATTGTAATATTCTTGTTGTTACTATCAATGGGTTTACTTTCTGGATATGACCTTGGTCCAGAAGAAATACTTCTAAAATTATTTGGTAATTAAATTAAAATAAAATTATGAAAGTTTTAATAAATTGGATAATTTTGACTCTGGCAATATTAGGAACCTCATATGTTTTGCCAGGAGTCTCTGTTGATGGTTTTTGGGCTGCACTGATAACAGCTTTGGTCTTGGGTGTTGT
>CALDOH010000108.1 GCA_937912185.1 uncultured bacterium
GTTCCTTTATCAGGGAGGGTAATACAGTACATGGCACGTACAATCAAGGAAGTGCAGGGTCATCAACCGAGAACTCTGGCCAGAGCCAGAAAACAAACCAGAAGGACAGCTGAAAATGATCCACACAAAGGAGAGGTGTTGATTCGGGACAATGACAGAACAGATATCAAGTATCAACGTTTGTTGGAAAAAGCCAAATCTGAAGGTAGGATAAACAGCCCGCATCGTTGTCACGTTTGTGGCTCTGGTTATCTCACCAAAGTAGAGGCCAACAATTGCTGCAGAGTTCTGTAGACAAAACTAAAATCCCGCCAAGCGGGATCTTTTATTTGTGTAAAATTATTTTAGGTGGAGGCCACGGGCGGAATCGAACCGCCGAATAGAGGTTTTGCAGACCCCTGCCTTACCACTTGGCTACGTGGCCACGAAAACCAATTTAACAGATTTTTATATTTTAGGCAAGTTTTATTTTTTTTAGTTCTTTTAAGCAGGCTGTGTGAATATTTTTTTTGGCAGCTACTAAAGTTTTGGATTTAATAGTCCAATTTTTATTTTGCCAGTCAGTCACCAGACCACCAGCTTCTCTGACTATAATAATTCCAGCTGCTACATCCCATAGTTTAGCACCGGGAACTAAGTGGGCTTCCGTCTTTCCACTGGCCAACATAGACAATTCAAGGCTAGTTACTCCAAAATGTCGGCAGTGATGAGATATTCCGTGGAATCTTTCGTATACTTTGTAAGCCTTTTTGGTATTAGTCATTCCCATTCCGTGACAATAAGTAACTAAGGATTTTTTCAAAGTATTAATTTTGGAAAGTTTAAGCCTTTTATTATTTTTGAAAGCTCCACTACCTTGGCTAGCATAATACAATTCGTCTAATATTGGATTATAGATTACACCCAAGACAATCTCATTTTTGTAAGCCAAAGCAATAGAAACAGCGAACATGGAATGGTGGATAGTAAAGTTGGTGGTGCCATCCAGGGGATCTATTATCCAAGTATACTCACTATCTCTATCTTGTCGGCCGCTCTCTTCAGAAAGTATGGCGTATTTAGGAAATTTTTTCTTTAGTAATTTAAATATTATCTGTTCAGCTTTTTTATCACACCAAGTTACCCTTTCGTTGTGTATTTTATATTCTATATTTCTTTTTTGCCAAGTAAAAAACTCTTTTTTGAGAAATTTTCCAGCCTCCTTGGCTGCTTGTTTGGTGATTTTTAGTTCAGCCTGATACATACATTTATTATTTTATTACGTTTATTAGGTTTCTTGTGGAGGATTAGGATCATCGATGCAGACTGCTCCTTGGCATATTTTGTTTGACGCGCAGCAGACTTTACCATTGACGTCACAGATACCATTGGTACTACAGTCTAAACCACAATGAGAACTATTCATAGTTTGACTGCAACCATCTTCGGTACAGTAAAAATAATAATCGTATGGTTCTATATTGTAAGCTCTGAGGCGTTTTGACTCTAAACAAAAGGTAAGTGTTTCAGGTTCAGAAACCGCCCTAAACCATTTAAATTCTGGAAGATTGTTTAAGGGTGTCCAAGTAGCAGAGCTGCCTTCACAGATCGTTTCACCAGCTACTGGTGGTGGTTCGATGGTTCCACCGCAGAGCATATTCCCGTTATTGCCACACAACAAAGGCTTGTCGTCATACATACAAATCAATGCCGCGCTACGCAAAGCATTCATGATACCTATTACCTTTGTATCCTTGGCTTTACTCCTAGAACTGTTTAGGCTGACTACAGCCAAGGTAGAGAGGATACCTATAATAGCTATTACCACCAATAATTCTATTAAAGTAAACCCTTTTTCTTTTATTAAGAATTTATTCATAGCAGTTATAATTATAGCATATTGAGTATTTTTATTAAATCTAAAAACCGCTCTAAAAAGAGCGGCTTAATAGGTTATTTTACAATCTTGTCAGTAATGAATTTTACTACTTTTTGGTTAATCATTAGATTGATTAAATGTTGACGATAAGTTGGTAAGGAAATGTTTTGGATAGCTTCCTTATTGTCTTTGTACATTTCTTTCTGTTTGTTTATTTCTTCGTCGACTTCTGTCTCTTCAACACCAATTTTTTCTTCAACAGAGATTTGTCTAAGGACCAAGGCAGCCTTTACTCTCTCGATAGCTTGTGGTCTAAAATCCTTATGTAGATCTTCCTGGGTCTTGTTGATTGATTTGAGATAACCGGCCATATCCATGCCTTGGCTGGTGATGTTGTGTTCAAGTTCGTGAACCATTTTGTGGATTTCATTGTGGATCAGTGGATCCGGTAGATCCTCAACCTGTGTTGTTTTTATTACTTCTTGGATGGCTTCAGCCTCAATCTTCTGAGCCTCTTTATTTTTTTTGTCTTGTGATATATTATCCTCAACTTGTTTTTTGAGCTTCTCCAAAGAATCAAATCCAAGTACCTTAGCTAGATCATCATCAAGCTTTGGTACGTCCCTTTCAAAAATGCTTAAAACTTTTACCTTAAAGGTAGCTCTTTTTCCAGCCAAGCCTTTTTGGAAGTATTTATCTGGAAAGGCCAATTCAAATTCTTTGTCAGCACCAGTTTTGAGTCCGATTATTTCATCTTCAAAGCCAGGAATCATTTTTCCTTCCCCTAAGATGATTGGGTAGCGAGGATTTTTGCCGCCTTCGATAATAGCGTTATTGATCAAAACTTCGAAATCAAGCTCAACCTTATCACCTTTTTTAGCCGCTCGTTCAACGATGGCCTCTTTGACGTTCATTTGGCTCAACTGCTCTAAGGTTTTTTTAATATCTTCTTCTTCAGCTTTAACTTCTTTTTTCTTGATGGATATCTTTTGCCACTCACCTAGGACTACCTTTGGTAGTAATGAAGCAATAGCCTTAAATTCTATAGGATTACCAGGGGCTAGTTTATCAACCTTTATTTCGGGCTGTCCTACAGTTTTCAACTTTTCTCTAGTGACAGCTTTGTAATAGGCATCAGAGATAATAAATTCTAGAGCTTCTTGTAAAATAGCCATTTCACCAAATTGGTTTTTAACCAACTCATAAGGCGCCTTGCCAGGTCTAAAGCCAGGCAACTTATTTTTAGCGGACATTTTTTGAGCAGCTCTTTCTAGATGAGGTTTTATTTCTTCCTCAGATACCTCGATGGTAAGCTCAACTTGATTATTTTCTAACTCTTTTTTAGTTACTTGCATAGTTTTTTAGAATAGTGCAGCAATAAGTAATAATGCTACAACGTTTAAGATCTTAATCATTGGGTTAATAGCTGGACCAGCGGTGTCCTTGTAAGGATCACCAACAGTGTCACCGGTAATAGCGGCTCTATGAGCGCTTGAACCTTTTCCGCCATGGTGTCCACTCTCAATGTGTTTTTTGGCATTGTCCCAAGCACCACCACCAGAAGTCATAGAAATAGCCATGAATATTCCAGTAACGATACTACCAACCAAAGCACCACCTAAGGCGATCAATCCATTTTCTTTACCAAAAACTAATATAATTAGTAAAGGGGTGACAACTGGAATTAGGGCGGGTACAATCATTTGTTTTAGAGCGCCCTTGGTAACAATATCAACAGCTGCCTTGTAGTCTGGTTTTTCAGTGCCTTGCATAATACCAGGCTTTTCTTTGAATTGACGGCGAACTTCTTTGACAACGTAGCCAGCGGTTTTACCAACGGCTTCCATAGAAAGAGCCCCGAAGATATAAGGCAAAAGTCCACCAATGAACAAACCACTTAAGACATAGGGGTTGTCTAATGAAAATACAATATTTTTACCAATAGCAGTTAGTTCTTCGGTATAGGCACCAAATAAGACCAAAGAAGCTAAGCCAGCAGAAGCAATAGCATAACCCTTGGTTACAGCCTTGGTAGTATTACCAACTGCGTCTAGTGGGTCAGTAACCCTTCTTACTTCTTCTGGCATTTCGGCCATCTCAGCAATACCACCAGCATTGTCGGTAATTGGTCCATAAGCATCAATAGTGACAATGATACCAGCTAAAGAAAGCATACTCATAGCAGCTACAGCAATGCCATAGAGATCAGCAAAGTAGTAAGCGGCGATAATGCCAGCGACTATTACTAGTACTGGCCAGACAGTAGCTTTCATAGAAATAGCTAAACCTTGAATAACATTGGTACCATGACCAGTCTCAGATGCCTTGGCGATAGATTTTACAGGGCCATATTTAGTAGAAGTATAGTATTCAGTTAGCCAGACAATGAGAGCGGTTACAGCGATACCAACTAAACTAGCGTAGTATATTTCTTGATAGCTGATAGTTGCCAAGTCAGACATCATATACTTGGTTACAAAATAGAAAGCAACCATAGTTAAGAGTCCAGCGGCAATTAGTCCTTTGTATAGGGCTTTCATAATGCCATCATTTTTTTCTATTTCTTCAACAGACTGTTTGTTGTTTAATCTAATAAACAACAAGCCAATTAAGGAAGTGATAATAGCAACTGCACCCAAGGCAATTGGGTAGAGGATGGCGTTTGGTTTATCAACAAATTTGAGTGAGCCCAAAAGCATGGCAGCCACTAGAGTAACAGCATAAGTTTCAAATAGATCAGCGGCCATACCAGCACAATCACCAACGTTGTCACCAACGTTGTCAGCAATAACAGCTGGGTTACGAGGGTCATCTTCTGGAATACCAGCTTCGATTTTTCCTACCAGGTCAGCACCAACGTCGGCTGCTTTGGTAAAAATACCGCCACCTAAACGAGCAAAGACTGAGATAAGACTACCACCAAAGCCTAGGCCAATTAAGTGATGGACTTCGATACCAGGGATAGAAAATAGTCCAGCTACACCTAGAAGGGCTAAACCAACCACTAGCATGCCAGTGACAGCGCCACCAAGCACAGCTAGTCTCATGGCTGGAGCAATCCCATCTCTAGCAGCCTCAGCGGTGCGGACATTGGTCCTAACGGATATGTTCATACCAATAATACCAGCGGCAGCTGATAGGGTAGCACCAATAATAAAGGCCACAGCGGTAAGCCAATCAGTGACAAAACCTAAAATAATGAATAGAGCAGCTGCTAAATAAGCGATAGTTTTATACTGACGGCTGAGATAGGCGCTAGCACCAACTTGGATTGCCTTAGCAATCTCCTGCATCTTTTCATTACCAGCTGGTTTTTCTAAGATTTTTTTGATGAGAACCACACCAAAAACGATGGAAATGATAGAGGTTATAATTGCTATAAGTTTTACGTCCAACATAGTTTTAACTATTAATTAAATTATTTTTTAGGTTTTTTAACAGTCGTTTTCTTCTTGCTTTCTTTTTTTACTTCTTTTTTTTCATCACCAACTTGTTTTTCTTCTTTGTCTTCTTTCTTCTTGGTACCTTTTTTAGCTTTAGGTTTTTCTTCTTTGTCTTCTTTTATTTCGTCTTTTACCTCTTCTTCTGTATCATTGGTTTTGGTATCTTTTTTGGGGTTTGAATTAGAGATAATATCTATTTTCCAGCCAGTTAATTTAGCAGCCAATCTAGCATTCTGGCCGCTTTTACCAATAGCTAGCGACAATTGATCGTCCTCTACTTTGACAAAGGCAGATTGATTTTCTTCGTTGGTTTCTATACCAATGATATTAGCCGGACTAAGGGCATTGGAAATAAATGTTTTTACATCTTCGCTCCATTCGATAATATCTATTTTTTCTCCGCCTAGTTCGTTGATGACGGTTTGGACTCGAGAGCCTTTTTGACCAACGCAAGAGCCAACTGGATCAATGTTGTCCTCGGTAGCGATTACAGCGATCTTAGAACGAGAGCCAGCTTCACGAGCAATTGATTTGATTTCTACTGTTCCAGCAGCAATTTCTGGGACCTCAGTAGCAAATAGCTCACGGACAATTTCTGGGTGGGTGCGAGACAGGATTATTTCAGGTCCCTTATTGCCCATATGTACCTTTACGATAAAGAAGTTTAAACGAGTGCCAATATTATAACCCTCGATACGAATTTGTTCTTCAGGGGGAAGGATACCAGTGGCTTGACCCATATCAACGATGAAGCGTCGGCCTTCTTTTCTTTGGATAGTGCCAAGGACCAGTTCACCCTCTTTGTCTTTGTAGTCGTTAAAGATGTGATCACGTTCAGCTTCACGTAATCTCTGAACAATAACCTGTTTGGCTGTTTGAGCAGCCATGCGGCCATATTCCTCTGGTACCTCGAGTTTAGTTTCGATGACGTCACCAATCTTATAATCGTCACGAAGTTCTAGAGCCTCACTGAGCATAATGTCAGTTCGGGGATTGAACTTTCTTATTAGTTCCTCTTCGGGAATTTCTTCTCCAGCTTCTCGCTTTTCTCGTTGCTCTTCAAGTTGTTTTTCTTGTTGTTCTAGATCTACATCTTCAACAACAGTTTTAACATCAAAAACTGCTGTTTGGGCATTGTCAGCATTAAAAACAACTTTGACGTTTTGGTTTTTATCACCAAATTCTTTACGATAGGCAGCAGCCAGAGCAGCTTCGATAGCTCCGACTACGGCATCAACTGAGAGGTTTTTCTCATCGCAAATCAACTTGATAGCATTTGAGATATCGTTTTGTTTAGCCATTAGTCTATTTTACTTATAAAAAGAAGCTAGTTTACAGAGTAACTAGCTTAACAACATATAATATACAGCTTTATCGTATTTTAGTCAAGTTTAGATTAGAAATCTTTTAAGGGTTTTTTGATTATTTTTTAACTCAATAACGCATATTTCTATTTCATAGTAGTTGGGTAATTCAAGTTCATTTTGCAATAACTGATAAGCTTGGATTAGGTTATCTATTTTCTTTTGATTGATGATTTCCTCGCCATAGCCAAATTTTTGTCCACGTCTAGTTTTGACTTCGACAATTAATACTGCTTTATTTTTTTGGCAAACTAGATCCAGCTCACCATAGCGTGTCCAATAATTTTGTTTGATGATTTTGTACCCTAGAGATTGGTAGTATTTTTTGGCCAAATTTTCACCATGTTTGCCCAGGCTTTGTTTGTAATTTTTTTTTAACATAAAAACAGACTTAATTTAAAGGGCCTGTTTTTATTTATTTGTAATTATTTTTTTTGTTGGGGGAGCCATTTTTCATACTCCTCCTTTTTTTTGACGATCTCCTCTTTATTGGGAGTATTTTTCTTATGTAGTATCAACATTAGAAGTAGCCAGACGACTGTAATCACCAACCAAGCCAAGAGGTATATTCGAGCGCCAAGGTAGAGGGCTCTGACTTCTCTAAAGTAAAATAATAAGAAACCTATTAAACCAACGGTCCAACCCCAAACCTGGAGTTTGTACCATAATTTTTTGGCATGGCCAGATACTTTCTTGGTTTTTAGACCACTATAGATAGCCATTATTAATGCCCCACCAAAAAGCACAACCAAGACTATTCGAATTGGCCAGGAAAATCCTCCTGGTGGATAGCGATGGAATAAATAACTAAAGTTAATGAGTTTTTCTAAATTCATATTTTTTCTGATTCTCCTGTATATTAGAAAAAGTCTAAATTAAAGTCAACCCCCATTAGAAGTGAGGGTTGACTTAAAGAGTAAATTTCTTAGATTTTTATAAAGATAGCACCAAAGTGATATTGACCAGCTTTAAATTCTTTCTCTAAGTTTAGTTCTAGTTGGCTGGCATATTCATTTAGCTTACTCGGATCAACCTGCATGTTAGAGGGCGGAGTAAAAGCCGGTTGAGTATTATCCCAGTCAACAATTAATAATTTACCACCTGATTTAAGTAAGCGACTAGCCTCGGCAATTATTTCATAGTGTTTGCTTGATTGAAAGAGAATATTTACTAGTAAGGCAAAATCAAGTGAGGCCTCATTTATTTTAGTAGCGCCAACAACTTCTAGGTTACTCCAAATGGTCTTGATATTATAGAGACCAGCCATCCTAGCCTTAGACTCAATATCAGATAAAGTGTTCTTCAAGATATCGACAGCATATACCTGCCCTTGATCTTTGACGAGCCGGGCGGCCTGGATAGAAAACATGCCCCCACCAGCACCAAGGTCGGCTACCACCGATCCAATACTTATTCCCAAAATATCCTTGAGAATTGTGCCAGCGTTTAACAATTCACTTTTACCAAAGACCTCTCCCTGGCTAGGTGCTTTACCGACTGGAGTTTGAGCGACTTGAGCTTTGACTACATTGGCTTTGTCGGGAGCAATGCCTTGGTTAGCAGCCTGATTTTCAGTTATTGGTAGTCCACTAGTCAAATTTTCATCAGCTAGATTTTGATTAAGCACATTGCTAGTTTGGTCATTTATAATATTATTGTTTTCTTCTGCCATGGTTTTATTTTATGAGTATCTATATTATATCAAAAATAAAGATATTAGACTAATGGCTTTAGTTGAATTATCATAAAAAAAGCGCTATTATTATCTTATAATGTTTTATTTATGGCGGAGATACAGGACATCGATAAATATTTGGACGAATATTCTCAGACTGAGCAGTCCTACTATAATAAGGTCAGACAATGGCGTGATGATATTTTGTTGCCCTTGGCCCGCTTTTTTAATCGTATCGGAATATCAGCCAATCAATTGAGTTTTTTTGGGCTTATTATTTTGGGAGGCTTTGTGTATTATGTAGTTGACCGTCCAGATTTGGCGACGGTTTTTTTGTTACTCCATGTTTTGGTTGATGGTATCGATGGCACAGTAGCTCGGCTAAATAAAAAGGATGATATGTCTGGGTCGGTGGTTGATACTATAGTAGACCATATGGGAATTTTTATTGTGATTCTGACTTTGGGTTTTTTCAGAATGATTGATCCTAACATTGGTCTGGTCTATATTTATTTTTATACCGTAATGGTGTTTCTGATAATTGTACGCTATCTTTTGAAAATTCCAGTTCGTTTGGTAATCCGTAGTAAAGTCCTGGTTTATGCCCTTTATATCCTCTGGGCTTTTACAGGTATAAATTTTATAAATGAAGCTCTATTGGTGTTTTCAATCTTATTAATTTGGATAACTATTGTTAGTTTTTTTAAGATTAAAAATAAGTTAAAAGGCAAGCGGGGAGGCATAAAGTATTTCTAAAATGTTAGAATATATTTTGATTATAATTTGGTTTTATTTTCCAGCCGGAGCAGCCAATATGGCCCCGGTTTTGTTTAAGTGGGTTCCTTTTTTGAATTATCCAGTTGATTTGGGCAAAAAATTTTCTGGTCAACCAATTTTTGGTTCTCACAAAACTTATCGTGGTTTTGTGGTTGGTATTTTAGCAGCCGTTGCTTGGTTGGCCTTACAAAGGTATATCTATAACATAAATCCAAGTTACGCTTTGATAGATTATAATAGTATAAATATTTGGCTATTGGGATTTTTGATGGGCTTTGGAGCCTTGTTTGGTGATTTGGCTCGCAGCTTTATCAAAAGAAGACTAGGAATTGAGCCGGGCAAGCCTTGGTTTCCTTGGGATCAGGTTGATTTTATTCTGGGGGCTATTATCTTTAGTTACTTATACATTCCTCTTTCAGGAGATATCCTTATAGCGGCAGTAGTGTTGGGCATTGTTTTACACCCAGCTTTTAATTATATGGGTTATTTATGTAGAGTAAAGAAAAATAAATTTTAGTATGTGTGGAATTATTGGCTACATTGGGCAAAAGAAGATTAGTCCTATTTTGATAAATGGACTAAAAAAATTGGAGTATCGTGGTTATGATAGTGCGGGTATTTGTGTTTTGGAAAATGGTGGCCTTACTATTATTAAAAAAACTGGCAGGATTGAAGAATTAGCTAAATCACCGGAATTGAAAAATGTAAATGGTGCGATTGGCATTGCTCATACTCGTTGGGCAACACACGGTGAACCAAATGAGCAAAACGCTCATCCACATTTGGATTGCGAGCAGAAAATAGCTATTGTCCACAATGGTATTATTGAAAATTACCAAGCTTTGCGTGAGCTCTTGATAAAAGAAGGGCACAAAATAAGTTCTGAAACTGATTCAGAAGTTTTAGCTCATCTGATAGAAAAGTTTTATAAGGGTGATTTACTCAAGGCTGTAAAAGAAACCCTAGCTCTAGTTGATGGAGCCTATGGTATGGCGGTAATTCATAAAGATCAGGACAAAATAGTTGTGGCTCGTAAAGGTTCACCACTCATAATTGGTGTAGGGGAAGGTGAAATGTTTGTGGCTTCTGATGTGCCAGCAATCTTAGAGCACACTAAGAAAGTTATTTATCTCAATGATGATGAGATAGCAGTTATTGGGCAAAACGATTATCAAATTACCAACCTGGCTGGAGAAAAATTAGATAATAAAATTGAAGAGATAAAATGGAGCGTAGAGCAAATGGAGAAAAAAGGCTACAAACATTTTATGCTCAAGGAGATATTTGAGCAGCCCGAGTCTATCTCTAATACACTCCGTGGTCGTATCAAGGATGGTAAGATAAAGTTGAGTATTGATTTTGATATTAAAGAAATAAAAAAAATTGTTATCACAGCCTGTGGTACTAGTTGGCATTCAGCCTTGATTGGTAAATATTTATTGGAATCAATTGCTGAGATATCAACTGAAGTTGATTATGCTTCTGAATTTAGATATCGACAGCCAATAGTTACTAAAAATGATTTAGCCATTGTGATTTCTCAATCAGGAGAAACAGCCGATACTTTGGCGGCTTTACGGGAAGCTAAACAAAGAGGTGCTAAAAGCTTAGGTATTATTAATGTGGTTGGTTCTACTATTTCTCGGGAGGTTGACTCTGGTATTTATTTGCACGCTGGCCCAGAGATTGGTGTGGCTAGCACCAAGGCTTTTACATCTCAGGTAGTAGCCTTACTTTTGCTAACGCTTTATATTAGACAGGAAAAAGGAATAGCCCTGGATAAAGAGTTGTTAGAAGATTTGGCGGATATTCCTGAGAAAATAGATCAAGCTCTTCATCGAGCTGAGGAAGTCAAAGAAATTGCACAGAAGTTTAAAGACATTAAAAATTTTCTTTACTTGGGCAGGGGGCTTAATTTTCCAGTAGCTTTAGAAGGAGCACTTAAGCTAAAAGAAATTTCTTATATTCATGCCGAAGGTTATCCAGCAGCTGAAATAAAGCATGGCCCAATTGCTTTGATTGATGAGAATATGCCAGTAGTGTTTATTGCCACCAAAAATAGTTTATCAGAAAAAATTATCAGTAATATGGAAGAGGTTAAAGCTCGTCAGGGAGTAGTCATAGCCTTGGTCAGCGATAGTGACGAGCGAATAGAGAAAATAGCTGATTATATTATTAAGGTACCAGAAGTGAGAAACGAATTGTCGGCCATTGTAAATTCAATACCCTTACAACTACTAGCTTATTATATAGCAGACCTCAGGGGTCTAGATGTGGACAAGCCACGTAATTTAGCCAAGAGTGTAACCGTAGAATAATTTTATGAAAAATTTTAAAATTTTATTTTTAGCAATCTTTTTCTTTTTACCCCTAGCTGGCAAAGCAGCACCTGATTCTTGTTTTTATTATTTTTATGGTGATGGCTGTCCGCATTGTCATGATACCACTCCGGTGATTGAGGGATTGGAGCAAAAATATCCAAACATTCAAGTACATAAGTTTGAAACTTGGAGCAACGAAGAAAATAAGATTTTGTTTGAAAAAGTTGCCGAGGATTATAATATTTCTCGTTTAGGTGTGCCAGCACTTTTCTTTGGTGATAAATATTATCTAGGCTCTGATCAGATCATAAGTAATATGGAAAATGATATTACTAAAGGTCCGAGTCATACCTGTCCGCTGGTAGCCGATCTAAAGGCAGAGCCTTTGCCCGAGCCAGAGACCACAGCAAAGCCAGGATTAATAACTAATCCAGAAGTAGATCCTATAGATGAGGTGATGTTTGATTCTAAAGATGACACTGATACTTGGCAAGAATTAGGCACTACCGCTAGTCCAGATAAAACAAGTGGCTCTAAGCGTACTATTGTCTATATAACCATTAGTATTGTACTTATTGCCCTAATTTGGCTAGGCTTCAGAAAAAAAGTGATTTAGCTGATGATTGACTTTTCTTGATTTTTGTTGTATTATATTGACGTTCTTAATTATGGCCCCATTCCCTCGACTGCGCTCGGGACAGGCTAAGTGGTTAGGACGCCTGGTTTTTCCCGCGAAGCGGGACCCCGCCAAAGGCGGTGGCATCCGTTCATATTAAGATATCAATTAGGTTTAACAGTCATGGCCCCATCGTCTAGTGGTTAGGACACTAGGTTTTCATCCTGGCAACCGGAGTTCGATTCTCCGTGGGGTCACCATAAAAACACCTCCCCCTGGAGGTGCTTTTTTGTTAGCATTGACAGTTTAGGACAAGTATGCTATTATGGTTGCGAACAATCTTTATTGTTCAATAGTATAGTAAGTGGAGAAATATAGTCGAATTCTCATAAGCTTCTATATATTAATTCAATTTTATTTCTACATTTAGTATGCAAGGAATTATCAAAAAATTGACTGACAAAAACTTTGGTTTTATCACACCAGAAGGCGACGACAAGGATTTATTCTTTCACGCCAACGAACTTGATGGAATCGATTTCAGTGAATTAAGTGAAGGTGATGCTGTTACTTTTGAAGTAACTGACACCCCAAAAGGTCAAGCTGCCACTAAGGTTGCTAAAGCCTAAATCTTTTAAATAAGATTATAAAAACCACCCCCCTCGGGGTGGTTTTTGTTTTGAGCTTTATAATGATTATCGGGCAGCGCCAGAATAGGTAATAGCCTGCATGATATTCCAATCTTCGGTACTATCAGGTGTATAACCGTAGATATATTTGAAAGTTTTTATACCTTCTGTTTCGCTATTTAGGTTTCTATTTTCTGCTCTTTGTCTTAGACCATAGGCCATGACAGTAACAGCGGCATTGTCATTTGGATTATTCATGTCAGCGTCTCTGAGATAAATTTTCCTAAACTGTGCCTTAGCCCTTGTTTCAGAAGCGGCATTGGTCTCTGATGGCCAGCGGCCATTGGCAATCTTGATAGCGTCAGCTAGT
>CALDOH010000109.1 GCA_937912185.1 uncultured bacterium
ATATTTTGTAATTTATAAATATTTAAGCCTAAAAAGAAAATCTTTCTTGAGGCTGAAAGACAAAAAATACTCTAAACATTTTATAGGTAGTGTCTTCCTACTGATGTCTCTACTGATGTCTCTACACAGCTTTGATAGAATATTAGACAAAAAATACACAAAAATTGGTGAACCACCGTTTGTGCTATATAATTCTGTGTTAAAAATAACCCCCGAAAAAGGTATTTTGGACAAAAATTTTCAACATCGTTTTACTGTTACAATAAAACCTGGCGGAGAGGCTATTAATGCTATCGGCGCTGTTATCAACTATGACCCTCAAAAAATAAGTGTCTTGGAAATAGTAAAGACAAACTCTATCTGTCGGCAAGACATGTTCATTGAACAAAGTATTGATAATGAACTTGGCCAAGTCCGCATTGCTTGTGTTTTGCCGGACTATCAACCAAGTATCAAAGAGGCTACCGTAGCCGAGCTAAGCATCAAGCTAAAGAAAACTGGTAGTTTTGAATTAAATTTTGATGAAAACAGTTCTGTTTTAGCTGCAGATGGCCTAGGTACGGATGTTTTACGTATGACGGTGGCTGGTTTTTACCAAGTGCAAGATTTTAAACTTATTAAAAATCAACTGGGTCCAGTATTAATACTTTCTTCTAGCCATCCAAATAGTAATCGTTGGTACAACCGAAAAGAAATAAATATTTCTATTACCCCAAATGAATACCATGAATATGCTTATTCATTTGATCAAAATCCATACACGGTTCCCGATGATTTTAAAACAAACATCAAGACCTATCTAAACTTTCAAGTTAATAGAGATGGTGTTTATTACTTTCATATCAGATCAAAAAAGGAAAATATCGAAAACTCGACAAATCATTTCAAGATAATGATAGATTCTACACCTCCTGAACTGATAGAAAAATACATTAGCCAAACAACGATAAATACTGGCGAGGTTGTCCGTCTGACTTTTGAAGCTCAAGATGAACAGAGTGGTATACAATCAACTTATATAAAAATAGATAACAACCTTCTTTTACCAGTTGATTCACCTATTTATATTACCATTGCTGAAAAAGGTAATCACCAGATTATGATTCGAACTTTTGATAATGCTAATAACTTTACTGATGATTATCTACATTTAAAGGTTAAGGGTGAATCAATCTTCAAAAAAATCATAGATATTGATCTCTCCTCTATCTTTGATTAGCCTATTGACAAATATTAATAAAAATGCTACTATATAGATGCTGTTCAAGTGGGTTGTAACAGCAACCCGTGCAGACAGGTTACTAAAAAACCGCTCTGAGATTGATCTCAAACAAAGCGAGGTAGCCCTATGCCGCATATTCCGCCCTATCGTAAGGTAGGGCTTTTTTCTTTGACAAAATCAAGCTAAAGTGTTATAAATTAAAAGCTAATTAAACAATCATATGAATAAACACGAAATTGTCCAAATGAATATTCTCTGGTGTTCAACCGATAAAGGTTATTCCTACCAATTGGGGCAGTTTTTGTGTTTTGTAAAAAGATAATTGAAATACATTGTAAGATAAAAAAACTGCCTCAATTCCGAGGTAGTTTTTTATTGTTCTTTCAATGTAAAGGAAGTTGTCTCATGTCGAAACAGGTTGTTTACCTCCGTGGCAAAAAAGTGATCCTCCGACCTTTTAATAAAGCTACGGATCTGGAAACTTTTTGGCGCTGGATCAATGATCCAGACATCAAGCAATTTATGACTGGCTACAAACCGATCGCCCTGGTAGCTGAAGAAAAATGGTTTGATGAGCACCCCAGCCGTCGCAATGCCATAGCTCTAGCTATTGAAACCAATGATGGCCAGCTGATCGGCAACATGGGCCTTCACCAAATCGATTGGGTATCCCGTTTTGCTACTACTGGGGCCATGATTGGTGAAGAAGAATTTCAGAACAAAGGCTATGGCACTGATGCTAAAATGACTTTGCTCAACTACGCCTTCAATCACTTGGGACTTCGCAAGATTATGTCCCAAGTTCTTGACTTCAATGGCCGTAGTCTTCACTATAGTCAAAAGTGTGGCTACAGCGAAGAAGCTCGTCTACGTGATATGTATTTCCGCAATGGTGAGTACCACGACGAGGTCATTCTTTCGGTCACTCGAGAAGTTTGGTTGCCACTGTGGCAAGCTTATCAAGCGATTGATTGAGCCAATATCCTGTATCATTTTGATGCAGGATTTTTTTTATTTAAATAAAAAAGACTATCGAGAGATAGTCTATCGCGGAACCCCAGAGACAAAGGCAATGAGCCACACCAACCAAGCGTAGATAGAATATTTGGTAAACAAAGCCTGACAGCGACCACCACGAGCTAGAGCATCAACTGCCCACAAAAGGTGAATCAACATGATTAGCAAGGCAAGGATGCCACAGATACTGTGGATAGAGATGCTCTTCATGTGAAGAGCCATCAGGCTGGTACCAACCAAATCACACATAAAGCCGCTGATAAAGACAAGCAGCATCCAATGCCGGAGCTGATGCTTGATCTTTTCTGCCCAAATGGCAGTAGTATACAGGACAAAAGCCGCTGTAATCAAAATCATGGCATAGAGCATATCTTCCCTCCTTGGGTTAATTGAAAAAAACATTTCTTACCTATAAAAGGTACTATTTATAAATTATTTGGTCAATTAACTAGTATTGACAAAAAGTGCTGAATATGATACAATAATATATCCGCTTAAGTCCTATTTTAGGAGGGCTCGGATGTGCACATTCCATTTTATCAAACGGGAGGAAAACCGTGAAAAAGCACTTCTTCTACTTTGTCCTGGCTTTTACCACTGCTCTCATCCTCAGCTACGGCTGCCCGGGCAACGCTGCCCAGCCCGACAGCCTGCAGGTCTACACCTTCACCAGCAACACCAGTACCTTCGACCAGGGCCAGGACGGCTACTACCAGTTCGACTGGAGCAGGGCCGGCATCCGACTCTACAAGGACCACTTCATGGGACGCTTGGAGTACGACTACTCCAGCAACTCGATGAAGTACTCCTACGTCGAGTACAGCCAGTCCATCAAGGACTGGAAGGTCGGCGCCCAGTTCGGCAAGTGGCTCATGCCCTGCATGTACAACTGGCCGGGACCCTCGACGCGACCCATGACTCGCTGGAGCTACTCCATGGACGACCTGTCGGTCTACGGCACGGGCATCTCGGCTTACGCCGGTCGCGGACTGTTCAAGGTCCACGTCGGCAACTACGCCTACGACGCCTACACCGTCAACCTGCAATACGGACCGGTCAACGGCTGGTGGATCGAAGATCAGGGTCAAGGCGCCTTCTTCAAGAAGTCGTTCCACCCCTGGATCAACCTGTTCAGCGGCTGGACCAACTACGAGGACGCTCCCAACCGGAGCTTCCCCGACCGACGCAACAGCTGCTTCATCCAGAACCACGTTCGCCTCGGCGACCGGACGCGCATCTACGCGCACTACGATCTGGGTGATCACCGCGGTGCCTTTGTCGGCGGACTGAGCTATATGCTCATCCCTGGGGATACCCAGACCACAGCCGGGCTGTTCTATGACAGCGAGAACCTGTGGCAGCTGAAGGTCACCTTTGGCTTTGAGCAGATGTTCCGCTCCAACTGACGCTACGGCGTCACCGTTTGATACGCCCCGGACCTAATCCGCAAGGAGACAAAGTCCGGGGTTTTTAATTTACTTATTTTATACTTCTTTTACGACGACTGGCACTGAGACCAAAGCGATGCGCCTCCTCTCTAGCTTGGAGCAAAACATCTTTGAGATTTTTGGCTAGATCAATAAAAGACTTAGAAGATCCTTTGGAAAAAATAAGTTTGTCTCCACCGTATTTAGAGATTCCTACAATTGGAATATTTATATTTTGAGATTTAAATAAACTACTAATAAAATCTACTTGTGGTCGGCCGCCATCAATCATCATAATGTCTGGTTTAGGCCATTCATCGTGCTTGAGGCGACGACTAATCACCTCTTCCAAAGCTCGTAAATCATCATGTCGGGGAGCTGTTTTTATCTTGAACAATCTATACTCTGCCTTATCAGGCATACCGCCAGAAAAAACCACCATTGCCCCATATGGTTCCTTGCCAGTCAAATGAGATATATCATAGCCCTCTATCCGATTGACGCTACCAATATTGATATCCTCACGAGTAATCAAAGCTACATCTTGGATGTGCTGCATAGCTTCAGCCTGAGCAGGACTTTCTTTGGCTAGTCTCTTTAATAATTGTTTTTTCTTGCCTGATAAAAACCAAACAATATGCTTGATATTTTGTTGATATTGTTTTTTATCTATTTTATCTACACAAATACCAGCACACAGACCCAACTGATGTTCAAAACAAGGCTTAGCTTGTCCAGGCTTACAAGTACTCCAAGGAAATATACGTCTGATTATCCTGAGAGCTGTCTTGGCCAAATGAACCGCCTGATAAGGACCAAAAATATGTGCCTGCTTGGCTGGAAATTTTTTGAGCTCCCGAGCCCTGACGAGCATTGGATGCGGGTAATCTGTTTTGGGAATTACAATATAGATAAAAGATTTATCATCCTTTTGGACAATATTATATTTGGGCCAATATTTTTTTATTTCATTGGCTTCTAGCACAATACTATCTAAAATTGTATCGGTTTGTTTAAATTTTATATCTTTGGCAGTGGCCACCATCTCCTCTATCCGTGGATCAAGGAGCTTCTTTTGAAAATATTGAGCTATACGACGCTTGAGTGAAGTCGCTCGGCCAACATAAAGAATCTCCCCCTGTTTGTCATACCAATAGTATATACCAGGAAAATCAGGAAACTTTTTACTTTTATCTTTAAGCTCCATTTATTTCTTTAATTGCGGTTTCAAATATTGAGCAGTAATTGACTTGCTGCTATCAGCTACTTCCTCAGGTGTGCCTTTGGCTACTAGCTGCCCACCAGCCTCGCCACCTTCTGGTCCAAGGTCTATCAAATAATCCATAGATTTAATCACATGAAGATTGTGCTCTATCACTATGACTGTATTGCCGCGTTCAACTAATTTGTTCAGGACTTGAAGCAACATTTCTATGTCGTGATAATGTAGACCGACAGTCGGCTCATCCAAAAGATAAAGACTACGCTTACCCAGAGTATGGGTCAGCTCCCTACCTATCTTGATACGCTGAGCCTCACCACCAGACAAAGTGGTAGCACTCTGACCCAACTCTAGATAACCCAGACCCACTTCTTGTAAAACCTTGAGCTTGTCGGTGATACGATAATTACCATCAAAATATTTAACCGCTTCATCGATAGTTAGTTTTAATACTTCGGCAATATTTCTACCTTTATGTTTTACCTGGAGTGTTTCTCTATTATAGCGCTTGCCATGACAAACATCACATTCAACATAAACAGCTGGCAAAAAATGCATTTCAATCAGCTTGTAGCCAGCACCATCGCAGGCATCACAACGGCCACCTGGACGATTGAAAGAAAATCTAGACAAAGTATAGGCCCGCTCTCTTGACTCTGGCAGCATAGCAAAAAATTCTCTAATCGGTGTAAAAATTCCAGTATATGTAGCCGGATTGGAACGTGGTGTCCGGCCAATTGGTGATTGATCAATCACCACTACCTTTGAAACATATTCACTACCTTCTATACGAGTCAAATCTTGGAGAATATATTTGCCAGGACGAGCCTTGATAGCGTTTAGATTTTTATATAATACATCATAAAGTAGAGTAGACTTACCAGAGCCAGACACACCAGTGATACCGACTAGCTTACGAAGTGGTATTTCTACTTGAAGATTTTTGAGGTTATTTGCCCGAGCACCAATCAATTTCAATGTTTCTCTTTTTTTGTCTCTTCTCTTGTCTGGAATATGAATCCGTCTGTCCCCTACCAAATAATCAACCGTCAAAGACTTAGCTTTATTTTTAACATCCAAAATTTTATCTGTTTGTCCAGCAATCACCACCTCGCCACCATGAACACCCGCCAGTGGTCCCATATCTACCAAATAGTCTGACTCAAGAATAGTCTGCTCATCATGTTCCACTACAATCACTGTATTGCCTTTGTCTCTAAGCGACTTTAGGGTTTCAATCAAGCGGAAAGTATCCCGCTCATGTAGACCAATAGTCGGCTCATCTAGTACATAAAGAGTGCGAGACAAGTGTGAACCAATCTGCGAAGATAGTCTGATACGTTGAGCTTCACCACCAGACAAAGTATGGGCCCGTCTATCAAGAGTCAAATAATTCAACCCAACTTTGAGCAAAAATTCTAAACGGCTAACTATCTCTATCACTACTGGCTCAGCAATTGCCCGATCCTTTTGCGGCATACTGTCAAAATAATTTTGAAAGAATTGATGTAGCTTATCGATCGGCCAAGTTACAATCTCACCAATATCTTTTTTATTTACTCTTACTGACAAAGCTTCTAGCCTGAGCCTTTGTCCAGCACAGGCTTCACAGGGCTCATCTTTTTCCCAACCAACCAAGCCTAGACCATGACAAATTTCACAAGCACCATGAGGACTATTAAAAGAAAACAACCTGGGCTCTAACTCAGGAAAAGAAAAATTATCATTAGGACAAGTCCAATTGGCTGAAAGTAACATTTCTTCGGATTTTTTTTGACCGCTATTGAACAAGGCAATCACCACACCCTGGGCATAATCCAAGGCATTTTCTACTGCCTCAAACAAACGACTCTGATCTGAAGCTAAGGTCTTGTCAACCACAATATCAATGTCATGTTTCTTATAGCGACTGAGCTTTAGCTTTTCATGAAGACTTTGCATCTTGCCATCTACTCTAGCTTCACCGTAACCCAGAGACAGGTAGTCATAAAGCAATTGATAATATTCACCTTTACGTCCACGAACAACTGGCGCCAAGATAGTAACGAAACTATCTTTTCTTTGCCTAGCTTTTTGATAAATAATATCGGTAATTTCATCAACAGTAAGTTTCTCAATCTTATTTTTACAAAGCGGACAATACACTTCACCAAGCCGAGCATACAAAACACGCAGATAATCATAAATCTCCGTCAGAGTACCAACGGTTGACCGAGGATTATGACTAAGTGACTTTTGATCAATAGAGATTGAAGGTGCTAGACCAATAATCTCATCAACATCGGCCGGCTTCATCTGCCCCAAAAATTGCCGAGCATAGGGTGATAGTGATTCAATATATCTCCTCTGCCCTTCGGCAAAAATTGTATCAAAAGCCAAAGATGATTTTCCCGAACCAGAAACTCCAGTTATCACCGTCAGCTTATTGTGTGGTATTTCTAAATTTATATTTTTAAGGTTGTGCACTCGCGCACCCTTGATAATTATTTTTTCGTCCATATTTTTCTAAATTAGTCATTCTGAAACGAAGTGATAGAATCTAAATACCGATTCTATCGGTCCCTACACTCCCTCCAGAATGACAAGTATATAAATACTATTTTCTCCTCTTATTATCTATGTTTAAAAAACTTTCAATTTCTTTGATAATGGTTTTTGGTTTTATACCATGTTTTTCATTATAAGCTAACTGAACTTCACGACGAGCCTCTACTTCTGCTCTGGCTCGTTTGATTGAACCAGTGATGGTGTCAGCATAAAGAATAACCTTACCACTGACATTACGAGCAGCCCGGCCCATGGTCTGAATGAGCGATGTATCACTCCGCAAAAATCCCTCTCGATCAGCATCTAAAATAGCCACTAAAGCTACCTCTGGCAAATCAAGACCTTCTCGGAGTAAATTGACGCCAACCAAAACATCAAATCTACCTTTTCTAAAATCAAGCAAAATATCTGTTCGCTCAATGGTTTTGACATCAGAATGAATATAATTGGATTTGATTTTCTTTTTCTTGAGATAAGTATTTAGATCTTCAGCCTGTCGCTTGGTTAAAGTATTTACTATTACTCTCTTGCCTTTTTTGGCCAAAGGTTCAATTTCTTTTACTATGTCGTCAATCTGAGTATAATTGGTTTTTTTATCAAAAACTGGTCGCACCTCAATCGGTGGATCTACCAAGCCAGTTGGTCTAATAACCTGTTTTACTACTTGAGCGGCGTGATCGGACTCCCAAGAGCCTGGGGTGGCCGAAGTAAATATTACTTGATTCAATCGACTGATAAATTCATCAAACTTGAGCGGACGATTGTCCAGAGCAGATGGCAGCCGCCAGCCATATTGGATCAAATTATTTTTTCTAGCTCGATCACCCTCATACATACCTCTTACTTGTGGCAAGGCAATATGAGATTCATCCATAATGGTCAAAAATTCTCTCTGACCATTTTTGCCTGCCAAATAAGCCAGCAAAGTATCAGGTGCTTCTCCAGCAAGCTTACCCGTCAAATGCCGAGAATAGTTTTCAATCCCATGACAATAACCAAGTGATCCCAACATCTCCATATCAAAACGAGTCCGCCTCTCTATACGTTCAGCTTCTAGATAAAGTCTCTTTTTTTCAAAATACTTCAATCTATCTTTAAGCTCTACCTTGATATCTTTGATCGCTTTTTTTATCTCCGGCATAGTAGAGACAAAATGCTTGGGTGGAAATATCAATATCTCTTTGACCTCTTCTTTTATTTTCCTAGTCAACGGCTCCACCAAAGATATTGAAGAAATTTTTTGTTCGCTAAATTCAACTCGATAAATAATCTTTTCTGAGGCTGGCATGATTTCAAAGACATCACCACGGACCCTAAACTTACCCCTGAGCATTTCCCCTGGAGTACGCTCAAATTGAATTCTGATCAACTGACTAATCAAATCCTTTCTGACGATATACTGACCAAGAGCTAAACGCAAAGTTGACTCTTCATATTCCCAGGGAATACCTAGATTGTAAATACAAGAAACTGAAGCGACAATTATCACATCATCGCGACTCAACAAAGCACTAGTGGCCTGATGACGCAAACGATCAATCTCCTCGTTGATCATAGCCTCTTTTTCTATGTAGGTATCAGTGATCGGTAGATAGGCCTCTGGCTGATAATAGTCATAGTAAGATACAAAATAATTGACCGAATTTTCTGGAAAAAAATTTTTGTACTCACGATAAAGCTGAGCTGCCAAAGCTTTGTTTGGTGCCATTACTAAAGTTGGCTTCTTGATCTCCTGGATCACATTGGCCATAGTATATGTCTTACCAGATCCAGTCACACCCAAAAGAGTTTGGTATTGATTACCCTTTTTCAATCCCTGAAGCAATTTGGCTATAGCTTGAGGCTGATCACCAGCTGGCTTAAATTTTGATTTTAACTTAAATTCTATTGCCATAATTTTATATAAATAGGCTAAAAGCCCCAACTTTCGTTGGGGGTACCCCTATATAATAACATATAGTCACAAAAAGGCTAGAACATTGACAAAAATGGTGATTTATGATAAAAGTAATGATCCACCCAAAGTTCATTCACCCTCAACAACACCTGATTCAAGGAGGAAGATCGTGCCCAACATCATGTTTTACGGCTTCGACAGCGATACCATCTACGTGGCTCTCCTGCGGAGCAAGATGAATATGGTTATTGAAACCATGCGTGAACTCGGACTGGGCCAAGAGGCTGTAGTCACCACAGTCAACAGCGAATGCTTTGCCTGTGACGGAGAGCAGACCCCGTCCCCCTACATTCGCATCTGCGGTACCAGCCCGACCGAGATCAACGCGATCGTCGAGGCCCTGCGGGCCAAGAAGCTCGGTATCGACTGCGAGACCATCCTCCTGACGGACTTCATCCCCGGCGACCAGATGGGCAGCGACGAGCCCGATGACGACGACTTCACTGATGACGAGCCGACCTAGAGCCGGCATCGCTACACCCTGAACCTAGTTCAGGGATTTTTATTTACCAAAAAAACCCGCGTCAGACGCCGAGTTAATTTTTTATTTTTAAACCTTTATGTTTTTATTGGCTAGTTGACCACAGGCAGCCTCGATGTCTTGACCAAAACTATAGCGCTGGGTAACCGCTACACCCTCTTGTTCTAAAATCTCTCGAAACTTTTTGATATCTTTTGAACTAGAAGCTTTGAAAACATCAGTTGGATTATAAGAAATCAAGTTGACCATGTAAAGATGCTTTCTCATTAAGTCGGCCAACTCCAAAGCATGTTTTGGCTGATCGTTTACGCCCCTGATCATTAAATATTCAAACATAACCCTGCGACCTGTCTTGATAATATAGTTATCAACCTCTGCGAGCACCTTAGCAATATTAAATCCTTTGTTTATTGGCATCAACTCACTACGAAGTTTGTCGTTTGGCGCATGGAGAGATATGGCCAAATTGATTTGCATCTTTTCGTCAGATAATTTTTTGATGCCTTCTAGTATGCCACTAGTTGAGACTGATATTCTTCTAGCTCCAATCTGTAAATATTCATTGATATACTTGATAGACTTCATTACATTATCATAATTCAGAAAAGGTTCGCCCATGCCCATATAAACTACGTTGGAAACCTTTTTGTTTTCCTTGGCCAAATAACGGCTAAAAAATAAAACCTGTTCTATCATTTCATTATAATCAAGATTTCTTTTCAATCCCATCTTACCAGTAGCACAAAACTTACAAGCCAAAGGACAACCTACTTGGGTAGAAACACAGACTGTAAAACGTCCATCTTTGTGAGGCAAAAGAACGCTCTCGATTTGCAATCCATCGATCAGGGTAATCAGAACTTTGCTAGTCTCACTATTTTGAGAAGTAAAAATTTCTCCCTTTATTTCTAAGGGGCATTCTTTGTTTAGTTTTTCTTTTAGCTCTTTGGAAAGATTGGTAGCTTCTGACCAATCACTGGCCAATTTCTTGAATATCACATCCTGCGCCTGTTGGGTACGATATTTTGGCTGACCTTCCAAAACTTTGTATAAATTATCTAAGTTCATATATTGATTATAACACCTACTCACTCTTAAGCAAGAAAGTCCCAATAAACATTAACTCTTTAATGGGCAAGCCTAATTTATAAGCTAAACTTTGTCAAGAATGAAAATTCACCAAAACATCATATATTTATACGATTCTTGACATTTATGGCTTTTTTGTTTATAATTTACCGCGTATATTTACAAATACCATCTTAGCTCAGTTGGTGAGACCATACTTAGCCTTAACATATACATTAACGTTTTTATTTAAACATCGTGCCGGGATAGCTCAGTTGGTAGAGCAACGGTTTTGTAAACCGTGGGTCGGGGGTTCAAATCCTCTTCCCGGCTCCAGAATATTAATTAAACACCCTTATGTCACAAGATAATCTAGCCAAGCTCGAATGTGTTGATTGTAGAAACATCAACTACCACAGTCACCGCAACAAGAAAACAGTCAAAGAAAGACTAGAGCTTAAAAAATATTGTAAGAAGTGTAAAAAACACACTGCCCACAAGGAGACCAAATAAACTCTGGTCTTTTGAGGGGGCGTCGTATAGTGGTAGTACAGGGGTCTCCAAAACCTCTTGCGTGGGTTCGATTCCTACCGCCCCTGCCAAAAAACACTCATCGTAAGATGAGTGTTTTTTGATAAAAAGAAAGCTTAGAATTATCTAAAAGTTCTTGCCGACTAACGCCAGCCAGATGTTATTCCGAGTCCTTATGCTCGTTTTTTATTATTACTAGGTCGCCTACTTGGTTTAAGATTTTACCAGTCGAGTATTGTGGAGCTAATTCTAATAAAGATTGCTTGGTGGTAATAATCATTTTTCCTTGTTCCCATGCTTGTATTAGATCTGTTTCATCAACAACTACCTGATGATTTATATTATTAGCTTTTAAATAAAAAATATCACTAGGATTCAAATCAATCACATAAACATTATGAATCAAATCACCATAAACCACTACTTCTTGACCGCTATAATCTTTAATAAGCTCATTAAATGGGGATGGCTGAGGGTGTAATATACTACCTTTAATCCGTTGCCAGTTAATAACTAGGCCGCCAGCAATTAGACTAATTATAAGGGCAATAATAATGCGATCCACGACTCTTTTCTTTTCACTAGTCAGAATCCAGCTAACTATCAAAACAACAATCACCACAATTACAAAATATTTGTTCTTTATAGCATGAAAGTTATAGCCAAGTTTATTATGTATAAAAGGATAAAAACCTACAATTAGAAGTCCCAGGCTGACTAGTTTTATGGATAGTCTTTCTTTGGCCAAACCCCAAACAAAGTTGGCTAAAATCATCAACAAAGGAATAACCGCTGGTAAAATATGCCAATGCATTTTTGAGTGAACTGAACTAAATAAAAATAATATTGTTAAAAACCAAAGCAGGGGTAGTGAATTCTTTTTAAATTTTTTAAAACTACTAATGATTGCTAGGATGCTTAGATAAAAAAATGGTGCTATTGACCAAGACAAAAACCACAAATACCACCATGCTGGTCGTAAGTGATTGCCAAAACTAGGCTTGACCCTGTCTGCAATTTGGGTTTGCAAAAAATCATGAACAAACACCTCTCGCAGAAAAAAATAATTACCCACTAACCAGGGACTAATAAAAACCAAGCTCAAAAGGAAGGCCAAGAGTAGCCGTTTTATCAGTTTCCTACTTCTATTAGTTATTAGCCAATCAAAAAATATAACTAAAAAAACAGGAGTTATCATTAGACTTTTTATCCAAAAACCTCCCGCCAGACCAAGGGCAATTCCGAATATCCACCACTGCCATTTCTTCCCAGTTTTTAAATGCCAATACGAGAACAAAGCTATCAACTCAAAAAATATTAAGGCCATATCAAAATCGCCAGTCCGGCCGATATGCTCAGTTATAAATAGTTGCGATATTATTAAAAAAATTATTGCTAAAAGTCCTGATTGATTATTCCAGATCTTTTTTGACCACCAATATAACAACAGACAATTTAAAACCAGAAATAACGCCGGTATTATTCTAATCGCCAAGGCAGTTGAATCAAAAAATTTAAATGAAATTTGGTTAAGCCAAAAATGAAGAGGAGGTTTCTCTAGCCATGGATGACCACTATATCTAGGAACTAAATAATCGCCAGTTTGTTGCATCTCCAGACTTATTTTCGCATATATTCCTTCATCGGCGTTATTTAATTCCTGAACGCCTAGCTTATAAAAGCTAAAAAATATGACTACTGTAAAAACCAATATAAAACTTAATATCCGAAACAGCTTACTTGAAAACATCTTAACAATAAATCTATTCATAATTTAATTATACCATATTGCATCCTCAAAAAAAATGAGATATTCATTATCTTGTTTTTTTGTAAAAAAATTGACCGTCGCTTGAGGTGGACGGTCGTGACCTGGCTCGCAGAGCCTAGATGTGTATGTGTACGCAGTGTAGAGACACTGCGATAATACGTCCATAGCGCGAACGAACTCTAATTGGACCTTTGTAGCCAAGCTCTTCCCGAATTCTACGTTCTGCTTCATCGGGACAAAAGTTTTCTTCGATAAGGATTTTGGTTACGGAAGATTCTTCCAGGGCTTTATCGCCACAAATGATACACATTTATTTATCTTTCGAAGGTACGGCCTACTTATGAGGGCGAGGCGGTGGTGCCCTTATTCCTTAACAGGAATTATATAATAATACCATAAAACATTAATTTTGTCAATCATTAAACCCTGCCAAAAAACATTAAAACTGATGCCGTCTTCTTTTGTATTGACCTTTGTTATCAATAGAGTATAATTAATAAATTATTATAATTAAAGGAAAAATACATGAAAAAGACAATAATTATTATTATCCTAGCAATAATATCACTTGGTCTGTTGGCCTATATAATATCGGGTAAAACCAGCTCTGATACTATGAAACCAACTGAGGCAAAAGAAAAAATAGAAAAATTTATCAACGATAATTTGCTTAGAGAGGGTACAACAGTAGAGCTTGGTGAGATAAGCGAAGAAAATGGACTATACAAAATACCAATTACTCTCCCCGATGGGACCGAGCTAGACTCCTATATGAGTAAAGATGGAAAATTTTTCTTCCCTGAGGCAATGAATATAGAAGAAATAGAAAATAAATTATCTAATACCCCAGTGGATACCAATCAAAGTTCAGCAAGTCTACAAACCGAAATCTTGACCGAAGGCACTGGTGATCAACTTGTAAAAAATGGTGACTCTATTACTGTTGATTACACCGGCGTTTTAGAAGACGGTACTGAATTTGATTCTAGTGTAGGAAAAATACCTTTTACTTTCATCATTGGTCAAGGACAGGTTATCCAGGGTTGGGATCAAGGATTGATTGGTATGAAGGTAGGCGAAGAAAGAAGACTGGTCATCCCTTCTGACCTAGCTTATGGTCCAAATGGTACTGGTGGCATACCAGCAAACTCAACTCTAATCTTTACTGTAAAATTGATTTCTATAAATTAATTATGCTCTTAAACACTCACCCTGTGGTGGGTGTTTTTTAGTATAAATTTTATCAATTATATTGACAAAAACTTCTAAATACTATTAAATAAGGAACGCTGGGTAATTTCAGGATGAAACAATCCAGCTACAACCCGTTCCTTAAAGGAGTACAACATGCCCGAGACCACACCCCTCAACCCGACCGACCCGACCGACCCGACCTGCGAGATCATTCACCTCAATGTCGGCGACGAGATCATCGTTACCGCCAACCTGCTCGACCACTGGCGTCCCGCCAAGAGAATCCCCAGCGACGATGGCGTCGCCGGCGTGGTGATCCTCAGATACCAGAAGAAAGGCCAGGCTGTCTTGCCCTCCAGGGGCCAACGCGTCCACAAGGGCTTCGTGCTCTTCCTGCCGGATGGCCTCAAGATCGGCCAAAAGCTGCGCATTGAATGGCGCGACCCGGGCTGTGCCCAGACTGTCCTCGTGGGCTAGATACTCCGTGCTTCAACTTTGTTGAAGCTTTTTTATTTTATGCTATAATAAAAATATGAAAAATATAATCTTAGCATTACTAATACCTGTATTACTTACTGGTTGCCTACCAACAGCTAATATAGACAATACTAACCGTGTAAATACAAATGAAAATGAGCTTAGCGATCAGGGTACTCCTCAAGAAAAAAAAGACGAAAATATCGTCTGTGCTGAAGATGTTAAACATTGCCCCCAAGGCTTTTATCTCAGCAGAACTCCCCCTGACTGCGACTTTCCTGCTTGTCCAGAAATGGAAAAGTCACAAGAATTAGTCAAACCGATAGCTGAATTTGAAACCCGCATCACAAAAAAACCGTTTGGTATCTATATCACCCCAAAGACTTCACCAGTTGAACCAGAAAAATTTACCGGTTATCACACTGGTGCTGATATAGAATATGACGATTTACCCAATGAAAAAATACTGGTCTATGCGATAGACGAAGGACAAGTTGTCCGCTCCGACCACGTCAGTGGTTATGGTGGTATGATAGCTATAAAACATAAGATCAAAAATACCGACTACATTGTAATTTATGGACATCTTTCTCCTGAGAGCTTGCCTGCGTTAAATAGTTCTGTATATGCTGGACAAAACATCGGCTACCTGGGGCAAGGCTATAGTCTGGAAACCGACAATGAAAGAAAACATCTCCACTTGGCTATATATACTGGCAGTGACATAAATGTACGTGGTTATGTAAACACTAAGGATGAACTAGCTAAATGGCTTGACCCAATAGAATTCTTTAAATAAAAAATACCCCCACCTTGTGAGGATAAATTTATTTCTATTCAAAAATAAAAATTATTAAAGCCAGGACTTCTTTGTGCTAAACTCTTTGTCGAGCTCTTTAAGGAGCTCTCTTTGTTTTTTATTTAACTTGGTTGGAACGTTTACATCGACTATTACAACCTGATCTCCTCTACCTCTAGACCTCAAATGCGTTACACCCTTATCACGAAGTATAAACTTCTTACCACTAGGAGTACCAGCTGGAATTTTTAATTTTACCTTACCGTCTATAGTTTTTACATTTATCTCACCGCCTAAGGCTGCCATTGTAAACGGCACTTCGTATTCAGAAATCAAATCATCACCTTGGCGCACCAAGTTATTTTCCGCCTTAACATGCACTACTACGTACAGATCTCCAGACGCTGCGCCATTCTTGCCAGCATTGCCTAGATTGGATAATCTAATTGACTGCCCATCATCAATGCCAGCTGGAACCTCTATCTTGATATCAACATTATCAGTATTAGCACCTCG
>CALDOH010000110.1 GCA_937912185.1 uncultured bacterium
TATAGCTTGCAGTTGTCTATGCTTAATAAGGAACTTGTTCTGGCTGAATCTCAAAATGACAATGAAAAGCTAGATGAGTTAGTAAAAAAAATTCAAATTAGTTCAGAGAATTTAGACAAGTTGAAATAATTATGCCCAAGAAAAAAGGAAGCACTGCTTCCAAGACAACTAAGAAGAAGGTAGTCAAAAAGGTTGCTACCAAAACTAAAACAGCCAAGAAAGCTGTTCAAGCAAAAAAAAGCACAACAAAACGGGCAATAACAAAAAAGGCGACAAAAAAAGCTAGTCGCACCAGAAAAACAGCTGGAAAAAAAGCAATTACTTCAAAGAAGCCAAGAGTTACTAAAAAATCTAATAAGCCAAAGGTGAGAGCGCCAAAAGCGATGCCACCTGAGGCAGCAGAAATTAATAGGCTTCTAGAAAAGGGGAAGCTTAGAAATTTTATTACAGAAGACGAAATTATTAATGTTTTTTCTGGATTAGAAGATTACATGGGTGTTTATGAAGATTTTATTGATGAAGTAGAGTCTTTGGGCGTAAGGGTTGTCGAAGTTCGAGGTAGCTTGCTTGGTCGTCGTCAGGAAAGAGAAAAACTTCTTTCAGAGGTTAGCGGCGGAGGCGATCAAAAAAATAGATTTGGTATTCCAGATCTATCGGCTGATTCAATCCAAATGTACTTAAGAGAAATTGGTAAAGTTCCTTTGTTAAAGGCTGATGAAGAATTGGCTTTGGCCAAGAGAAAAGAAAGAAATGATAGAGAGGCAGAAAAGAGATTAATTGAAGCCAACCTTCGTTTGGTAGTTTCAATTGCGAAGAAGTTTGTTGGTAAGAGTTTATCTCTTTTAGATTTAATCCAAGAGGGAAACATTGGTTTGTTTAGAGCGGTAGAAAAATTTGAATACAAAAGAGGATACAAGTTTTCAACTTATGCGACCTGGTGGATTCGTCAAGCAATTACTCGGGCCTTGGCTGATCAATCAAGAACTATTCGAATTCCAGTTCATATGGTTGAAACTATTAATAAGTTCAATCAAATTCAACGTCGTTTGATCCAAGATTTAGGTAGAGAGCCATTGCCAGAGGAAATTGCAGCAGAAATGGAAGAAGAGGTTGTTAAGGTTAAATATATTATGAAGATTTCTCAAGAGACTGTTTCTCTTGAAGCTTCTGTTGGCGATGATGATGAAGATAGTACTTTGGAGGATTTTATCGAAGATGTAAAGAATGTTGGACCAGATCGTTCAGCCGCACTTCGTTTGTTAAAAGATTATGTTACAGAAGTAATCCAGGATCTTTCTCCTAGAGAACAAAAGATTTTAGAAATGAGATTTGGGTTGATCGATGGTGTGTCACATACTTTAGAGGAAGTTGGTCAGGAGTTTGATGTAACACGTGAGCGTATTCGTCAGATTGAGGCCAAGTCATTAGAAAAAGTAAAACAATTCCCAGGCATAGAAAAATTAAGAGACTACTATTAATAAGTCAGAGAACATAGAGCATAGAACATGGATCATAGGATAGGATATTTAAAAAATATGTGAAAAGCCCCGCCGATGGCGGGGCTTTTTTTGTTAAAATAATTGATGTAAGTACATACTATGTGGAAAGATAACAATGTGGACGAATAGCCACACGACGGAGAGGACTCTAGCTGGCCAAACCATAGTGGGGAATTTCTTGGCAACTACATAACCAAGAATTAACATGAGAGGATCACTGATCAATCTATTCGGCCAAAACTCGACACCATAAAACCAATATTTGACGGTTTCTCCTAGTAGTCCAGTTTCTAAGTAATGTTCTACGGTTTCCCAGACAAAGGCTAGCATCAAAAGAATGTAAATCTCGTAGCGGATGTTCATCCATTTGATTTTTTTGGGATGAAAAAATTTACCAATAACTTTTTCAAATATTTTACCAAGGTTTTTTTTCTGGTGAATCATGACAGCGGTTCCGATTGAAACTCCACTAAGGAAGTGTTCAATCGTCCAGACGTCAAACATGGCATTCTCTTTAAGTCCCCAGAGTGGTTCTAGCATAGTGTAAATTTAGGTGATTATTATGTGTTGTGTTGACTTTTTTGTAAAAACATGATATACTATGTTTGGTAAGGTCAGTCATCAACTCACCACCCACGAGGGAAGACTCATGGAAGGCAAGACGTTTAACTGGAAGTACGTGTGGGCAGTGATCGCAAACCTGCTACTGGTCATCCCGAAGATCGTGAGCTTGCCCGTCATGGTGCCGCTCTTCATCTTCGGCTACCCGGTCATTTTCATCGTCTGGGCGATCATCTCGCTCATTTTCTTGGGGCGGGTGGAAGATCCCCCGGGCATTGGCGCTCTGACCCTCTCGTGGGTCTGGCCGCCGATCTACGTGTAGGTCGAAAACGCGCATCAACGTTCGTCTCCCACGTCGTGGCTCGCCAGCTGCGACGTGGTTTCTTTTTAAATTTCTATCTCAAGTCCAATTGGACAATGGTCCGAGCCTAATATCTGATCTAAAATGTAGGCTTTTTTTATTCTATTTCTCAATTTTGAACTGATACAAAAATAATCAATTCTCCAACCAACGTTTCTTGTTCTAGCTCCAAAGCGATAGGTCCACCAAGAATATTGAACTTTGTCAGGATGACTGTATCTAAATGTGTCAATGTAGCCAGCCTTTATAAAGTCATCAAAGCTTTTTCTTTCTTCTGGTGTAAA
>CALDOH010000111.1 GCA_937912185.1 uncultured bacterium
GGCCAGCCTTACCCATACGTTTAGCCAACTTAGGATTTTTGAGCACAAAAGTTATCATGTTGGCCAAATTATCGACATCGCCAGGTTTTACCAAAAGACCAGTTTTCATTTTATCAACTACTGACCGAACACCTGGCAAATCAGCTGCAATCACTGGTACACTAGAGGCCATGGCCTCTAAAGAAACTATACCAAAGGCTTCTGATTTATCAATTGATGGCAAAACAAACACATCAGCTACACTATAAAATTTTGGTAACATATTATCAGAAACATATCCGGTAAATCTTATTTTATTGCCCAAACCTAGAGTTTCTACCAGACTCTCATAGCTGGAACGTAAATCACCATCGCCGACTATCAAAACTATAAAATCATTTCTACTAGCCAATTGTTTTATAGCTTGAATCAAAACATTAACCCCCTTGAAATAATGTGCCTTATCCAAACCACCAACAAACAAAATTACATTTTTGTCGAGTAGCTCATATTTCTCAATAATCGATTTATCTCTAAAACGGGGCTTAAACAAAAGATGGTTCACTCCACAGGGGATGGCAACAAACTTATCAGGATTAACAATTATTCTATCTTTGATAGCAGAAGATCTAGCATAATCCCAAGAAGTGACAATCACTCTGTCGGCGCTGTCCAATATACGGGGCAAAACATGTTCGGTGTGCCAATTAAAAAACTTTGATACCATTCCTCCGCTCCCCACTACATCCATATGATAGGTAACGACTATTTTTAGATCTTTTATCTTTTCTAGAAAATAAATTATTTCTGATCCACCAAAAAATGGATAATGCAAATGAATAACATCATAATTCCATAATTTCCAAAACAATTGTGGCAAAACACCAGCGTTGCCATATTTAAACCACGGACTTAGCCTCTGAACTTCAAAGGGATATTCATCAATGTGATTATTTTTTTCTTTACGACTATTGGTAAAAACTGTCACTTCATGACCAAGGGTAACTAAAGACCAGGCATTATAATAAGCTACGTTACCCATGCCGCCTTTATAAGGTGGAAATGTAGAACAAACTTCTGCAATTTTCATCCCGTTAGAAATTTATCCTGTTAACTATGGTGAAATTATTTTTCATCTTTATTTATTTTTCTAAAACGATATTTGTAAATTATATAAAAAATCTATCTATTACTCGTTAGTATATTCTTGTGAATTTCTAACGGGATTCATTACCAAAAAATAAACTGTTTAACAATTAACCAATAAGCATTCAAAATAATATTTGCCAAAATCAAAAGTGGTGAAGCCAGAGGCTGAAATAAAATTCTACCCTTAAAATGATAAACCACTTCCCGATCACTACGCTTGCGTTTGCGTTGCATAAAGCGTCGCTTAGCTTTTAATATTTTCCATTGCCTAGTCGACAATAACCAAGCATAGGATCTAAACTTTAAACCTAATCTACCTTTTAAAATAGCATAAAACAATTGACCAAATTCCATCAGTAGCCAGGCTGGAAAAATTAAAATTAAGGTAGCTAGTTTATAATTCTTTAGCATGTTCCATAGACGATTTCTTTCAAACCAATAATAATTGCGCATACTACGATCAAATTCGTATTTATGATAGATTACACTATCTGGTACCAAATAATTATCAAAGCCAAACATACTAAGCTGCCAACCCAAGTCTAGGTCCTCTAGGTACAAAAACATGGTCTCATCAAATAAGTTCCCCAAATCCCTAAGAGCTCTCATAGAGACAAACACGCCCGCACCAGAGGCATAACCTATTTTTTCTGGAATATGGTTTTCTTTGTCTACACAACCAGAATCCACACCATAACCAAAACCTAAAAAATGAATTGCATTACCGACTGTATTGAGCTTATGTTTATCTGGCCAGAGTTTTATTTTTGATTGCAAGCTACCAATCCTACTATTATCTTTGGCAAAATTATAAAGTGGTTGTAAAAACCCCGGAGTAATTACCGTGTCCTGATTCAAGAGATAAATAAAATCGGCTCCATGACGCAAAGCATACTGATAACCGATATTGTTGGCTCCGACAAAGCCAGAGTTTTCTTTATTCTTGATGATCTCTATCTGAGGATAATTTTTCTCCAAATAAGCAACAGAGTTATCTTTTGAGTTATTATCTACTATTAAAATTTCAACGTCAAAATCATCATACCTTTCTTTGCTAAGTAATGGCATTAAGTCTGGCCAATACTTTTGACCATTGTATGAAACAACTATAACTACAATTTTACTTTTCTTTGACATTGTCGATCGCGTCTTTCCGGATTACCTTGGTTATCTGTGATTCTATCTTACTTAGTCGAATATAAATTCTAAAAAGAATGAAAAAAATAACCAGGATAGATAAATAAATAGCCAAGTCGGCTCCACGGCCAATACCTAACAAATTTGCTAAATAAGAAGTAACCTCAGGCTGCCAAAATACTACCAAAACTGCTAACCAAAGTAAAAACCAAATCAGAAAAGCTGAAGTGGACAATTTACCACCTTGGCGCTGTTTAAATAGCTTATACAAAATCACAACAACAAACAAGCTTACTATAATTTGTAAGTAAATCATTTGATTAATTTAGAAAAAATTAAGTCTTTTAATATTTTTAGTCCCCCAGAAAAACCCTGACCAAATTCATGATAAATAACAGTAATCGGAACTTCTTTTACCTTCAAGTTATATGTAAAGGCCTTGGCAGCAATCTCACTACAGTGAGCCTTGCCATCATGTTCTATTTGTATTTTTTTAGCACTAGCCCTAGTCATGGCCCGAAAACCATTTTGTGGGTCGGTCAATCTAATACCTAACAACACTCGATTGACTATTCTAGCCAAAGGAAAAATTACATTCTTTTTTAACCAAGGCATATCAGATTTTTTATCCAAAAATCTTGATCCAAAGACTATATCATAATCTTGATCCAAAATTGGCGCTAAAACTTCGTCAATCTCTTCGGATAAGAACTGTCCATCCGCATCAAAGTGAACAATAACATCAGCACCTTTGCTTAAGGCATAATCATTGCCAGTCTGAAGGGCTGCTCCCTGATCTCGATTGACTTTGTGTCTAAGCAAAGCTACTGGATACTCACTGACAATCTTATAAGTATCATCAGAAGAAGCATCATCTACCACTACTACCTTATAAGGCAAAGAAATCAGACTTTCCAAAACGGGTCTGATTTTTCTGGCTTCATTCCAAGCTGGTATAACAACAAAAATATTCATATTTACTCATTAGAATTAAATGTCGGCTGATGCAAAAAGGCTGTGCCCTTATAATAATCAATTGCCATCTTTAAACCTTCATCTAGTGAGACAAGTGGAAACCAATTCAACTCTTCCTTGGCCTTGCTAATATCAGGAACTGCTGGCTGCATAGTGTAATCGTATTTTTTGGTATAAGTAAGTTGAGAAGACGAATTAGTAAACTCAATTACCTTTTTGGCAACATCAGTCAAAGTATGGGAATTAGCATTGCCTAAATTCACTGGATCAGAAATTTCTGAATCCATAAGCGAAATCATGCCCTCCACAACATCTTTGACATAACACAAACTCAAAATTGAAGATTCGTCGCCGGCAATGGAAATTTCTTTATTATCTACAGCTGCCCGAATAATATCTGGAATCTGTCGACCACTGTGCTGTAACATTCTTGGTCCAAAAGTGCTAAAGATTCTAGCAATACTAGTATTTAGTTGATGAGTATCACGATAAGTTATAGTCAAAGTTTCAGCAAAACGTTTACCTTCGTTATAACAAGCCCTTGGTCCCAAAAAATCAAGTAGACCGTAATAATCTTCTTTAACTGGAGTAGCATCTCTAGGTGGTTTACCATAGACAGCTGAAGAAGAAGCAAGTAGATACCTAGACTTGTACCTTCTGGCAAGCTCTAGGGTATTTACTACTCCCACTGAATTAGCAATGGCAGTTTCTACTGGAAATTTACTATAGTCCTTAGGTGAAGTTGGACAAGCCAAATTATAAATTTCCTGGAAACCCTGAACTTCAA
>CALDOH010000112.1 GCA_937912185.1 uncultured bacterium
TTTCTTTAAAAAATTAACTCTATAAAAACCACATGAGAAATTTAGCAAGAAAAGGTCTAAATTACTTTATAGTTTTTACTGTAATTTTGTGGAACATTGGCACACCCGCATTTGCAGTAGATATCGAAGGTTTAGACAAAACAACAGATAGTAAAATTACTGTCTGCCATGTTGTTCCTGCAACTCCAGGTCATGCCGGTAAAACTGAGACCATAGAGATTTCAGAGAGCGCTTGGCCAACCCATGAAACTCATGGTGATGTTGAAGGTACATGTCCACCTCCACCTCCACCACCACCAGAGACCTACTGTGATACAGCTGATGTTGTTATTGACACTACTTTGAAGGTAGTTGGTGACGGTTGTTATGATGGTACTGGTCCTTGGCTACCTATCGATACTGAGATAGTACCAATGACATTAGCCGGAAATTATGAAGTTTATGCTGAAGTAGAACGTAGTGATCCGGGTGTACAACTAGCTGAAACCTTCACTTTGGATGTAGAAGGTACAACTGGACCAGAATTACCAGACAATGAAGAAGCTCAAAATGTGATTGAGCAATATGCTGGTGATTTTTATTTTAATACTGGTAACAATCTAGTTACCATGACCACTACTGCGCAATGTCCTCCAGATGAGACTCCAAATAGCGTCAAAGTATTGAAACTTTGTATGAATGTTATAGAAGAAGAGGAAGAATGTTCACTGCAAGATAATCTCCTTGTAAATAGTAGTTTTGAAGCCCCAGAAGTTACTGACCCTGCCTTATGGCAGAAAATGAGCCCAGTACTTGGTTGGGATATTGAAAAAGTTTCTGATAGTTCAGCTACCACTCTTGAGCTCCATAGAGCTTGGAGCGGAAACGTAGCAGCTGAAGGCTTGCAATATGCAGAACTTGATGGAGATCATTCAACTCGTATCTACCAGGATGTTGCGACAGAAGAAGGTGCAGAATACAAATTATTTTGGTCTTTTGCGCCACGTCATAACATCACCGCTGAACAAAACCATCTTTCAGTTGAAGTTGGTGGAAGTCAGGTAGAGACAAATGGTCCAGCAACCGGTAGCGCACCTCTTGCGCAAGGTGATTGGACAAAGTCTGACTATGTATTTATCGCTGATGGCACAAACACAGAAATAGCCTTAAAAGATATTGGACCAAGCGATAGTTTTGGAACTTTTGTTGATGATGTACGTCTTTGTAAAATATCTGACCCAGAAGTCGATCCATATTGTGGTGATGGTACTGTCAATCAAACCTGGGAACAATGTGATGACGGCAACTTAGAAAATGGCGATGGCTGTGATGCTCAATGTCAGATTGAGATTCCAGATGAACCATATCTTACTGTAAAAGCTCATAAAATAGTCTGTGATGCTGAAGAATATCTTCCAAACTGGGGAGATGGTTCTGGTCCAGGTACAATTACCGCTACTACAGCTACTGATTATGTAGCTCAAAATGAACATTGTTGGTTAGCAGACAATTGGTCATTCCAATGGGGAATCGGCGTACCAGTTATGCCTGGTGACCATATTGGCTCAGCTACCAGTGGTGCTTGGATGGACTTTAATTCTGTTAGCAATGGCGTAGTTCCAGCTCAAGCAGAGATTTTTAGAAATGATGGCACTATCAAGATTAGGGAAAATCTACAAGAAGGTTATATTCCATTTTCTTATACACCTGGAACAGGTCAGACTCCTCCAGGTGATAGCTATAGTGCAGAAATATATTGTCATAACGACGTATTAAACTATGATAATTATGACTATATCAATAGTCCACAATTAGATTACACATATTATTGTGTAGCCTTTAATGCTGAAACCGAGCCACAATATGATCCATATTGCGGTGATGGCATTGTCAACCAAAAATGGGAACAATGCGATCCAGGTCTTACAACTTTGGATAAAACTGAAGGCGGCGGCGGTCAGATTGTTGGCTGTAGTCAACAGTGCCAATATGTTGTCCCACCACAAGAATGTAGTGATTTAACTCTAGCTAAGATAAGTGTTGATGACTTCCGAAACTGGAATGGTGGTGATATGACCAGCGACCTATTCCTAGGTTCAGAATCATATATGATCCCTCACGATGTTTGGTTTGCTGTTTATTGGAATGGTAGTTACTTCCTAGATGCAGACCTATCAAACTATGAAGATGTTCCTGGTTTAGCTGTTCAACGTTTAGAAGATAGTTTACGTGTAGTAATGCATGGTACTGGATCAGACGGTGAGAAAGAACACGTAAGTGGTGATATTGAATTTTGGAATGCCACTGTTGGCACTCTAGAAAGCGATAATTCAAACGCTTATCCAAATAGTAATAGCTTAGAAAATGGCTTTGATGGTACTGGTGTTGGTTTTTACAATGCTGGTAATGACGAAGTTTGGGTAGCAGACGGCAAATCAAACTATTGGTTGACCACTACCACTGCTGATGATGGTTATTACACCAATTGGGGAATAATCGAAGATTGTGATGGTCCATCTATTTGTGGTGTAAAATTTGAAGATGTAGACAAAGATGGTCGTCAGGGAGAGATAGAACAAAATCTAGCTGATTGGACTATCAATCTTTATGAAAAATCATCTTGCCAAGAAGGCGATGAATGGGCTGATCGTGTAGTTGAATACAATCCAGGTCCAAACGTCCCAACAGAACGTAGTAACCCAAATAAAGCTCTAGGTGTTGCCGAAAACAATGATACTATGAATTTTGTATCCTTAGGTGTTGGCGGTGAGCTTATCCTAGAATTTGATAACCTAATTGAAAATAACGCTGGTGATGATATTCAAGTTTTTGAAACCAGCTATGGCAACCCAAGTTGTGCCGCTTATCCTGAATATGTGCATGTTTATGCTTCTCAAGACGGAACAAACTGGACAAGCTTAGGTAGTGGATGCCAAGAAGGTGATCCAAGTTTTGACTTAGGTGTTCTACCATGGGCTAAATATGTAAAACTAGTTGATGAATCAAGTGGTACACCAGACGGCTTTGATGTTGATGGTGTAAAAGCTATAAATTGTTTAAATGTTGACGAAGAACCAGTAGCCACTGAAGTTACTACTGAAAATGGTTATTGTTTTGATGATGTTGAGCCAGGCTACTATATGGTTTGTGAAGAAATGCAAGAAGGTTGGACAAATAGTACTCCTTTATGTCAACAAGTTTTGATACAAGGAGAAGAAAGTGTTTCAAAAGAACAAAGTCAGACAGTTAATGTAGATTTTGGTAACTATGAAGAAACTCAATCTATACCATATGCTCCATGGTGTTCTGCCTTGCTGGGTATTGTCACTGGAGCTATTCAAACTCAGACTTACAATGAAGTAGCTGATCTATATAATGGTGATCAACTTCAGGTTATTAACTTGAGTGATATTGCTGTGATGGCTCAATTGTACGCTGAAGGCAACAACGAAGAGTGTTATAAACAATTTGAAGATCCAGAAGATGATTTTCATTGGACTTGTGACAACATCGAAGAAGTTGATTGGTGTGGCGGTTTGAAACAAGGCGTAAAAGATAGCTATAGCAATCCAGATAATTATTTCTTTGTCTTTGATCTCTGGAACGATCATGGTGATGGTACCTATGGGGACGGAGTGATGAATTTGTCAGATATTGCTGTGATGGCTAGTTATTTAGCCGAACCAGTTGATCAATACCAATGTTATGATCATTATCCATTCTTTGACTGTACTCCAAATACTCCTCCAGTTATTACTTTGATTGGTGACGACCCTGTGTATATATATCAATGGGAAACCTATAATGATGACGGCGCTACTGCTGATGATGCCGAAGATGGAGATATTACTGGTGATATCGTAACCAATGATTCTGTTGATACTTCAAACCCTGGTATTTATATTGTTACTTACAATGTAAGTGATTCAAAGGGTGCAGCTGCTCCTGAGGTAACTAGAACTGTGATTGTTCAGTCTCAGGGTGGTGGTGACCCAATTTGTGGTAACGAGATCCTTGAAGAAGGTGAAGATTGTGATGGCTCTGCTCCAGAGGGATATCAGTGTACCGATCAATGTGAATTGATCCAAATTCCACCTCCACCACCACCTCCACCAGGATGCGTTGGCTCTTGTGGCGGTGGCGGTGACATCTGGCCACCAACTATTTCCAATGTTGGAGAAGGTCCTCAGTGTGAGCTTACCACTGTTACCTGGAAAACTTCAGAAGATTCAATCTCATGGGTAGTTTATGGAACTGATGAAAATAATTTAGATCAAGAATACAAGAGTACAGAAAAGTTTGAAGAACACTCAATTGTTTTACCAGGCCTAGTATCAGGAACTACTTACTACTATATGGTAAAGGCTCAGAATGAGCATGGTATTAGCAATAATGATAACCATTCATTCACTACTCCAAGTTCAGAGTCTTGTGGAGAGGTACTGGGTGAAAAGATTGTCGATGAAGAGCCAGCTCCAATATCTTGTGATTTCTTTAGACCTAGTGGTTCTATAGGTACCGATGCTGATACAGAGGATGTCTTTGCTTATCCTGATGGTAGTTTGATTCGTTATGAATGTGATCATACTATGGGAGTGTTTGCCATCCGAGAACAGATGAAATGGCATGTTCCAACCTGGCAGTATCTACACGACCATTACTTTGGTAAGAGAATTTATAATATTTCCTGGGGAGTATTTAATGGCTACCCAGATTATAATGAAGACAGTGGTCTAGTAGCAGGCGTTAAGGTCTACTCTGATGGTACCTTACTTCGCGGTAGCGACAAAAAAGTATACATCATAGAGAGTGGTCATAAGCGTCATATTATTAGTCTAGAAGAATTAAAGAAGTATACTGGAAAAGAAATCGTCAATGTGAGTGATGATGTTCTAAATCAGTACTAAGTATATTGTTAAAGATTCCGCCCCCGCTTTGCGGGGGCGGCTTTTGTTTTGTTTTAAAATATAGGGTAAACCCCACACCACATTGTTTGACCTAATAATGTGGTGCAAGGTAATATATTCATATGCCAGAATTACCAGAAGTAGAGACTATCCGTCGTGGTCTTGAGACGGCAGTTTTGAACAAAAGAATTAGTGCCTTGGAGGTCAAAAAACATAAGTTGCTTCGAAATAAAACAGCTTATTTTATTGATATTTTAAAAAATAATAGTATTGTTTCAATCGATCGGATTGGGAAACTATTGATTTTTGTTTTGGCTGATAAGCAGCATTATCTATTGATTCACTTGAAGATGACTGGTCAGCTGATCTATCAAGACGGGGGAGATATAATTGCTGGCGGACACAACCTAGGTTTTACCGAGGGGCTACCAAATAAGTATTCTCATATTATCTTTTATTTTGCTGATGGGTCCAATTTATTTTTTAATGATATGAGGCAATTTGGCTACATGGAGTTGGTTCAAGATAAGGATATAGTTATCGATAGATTTGGCATCGAACCAGGAAAAAAAGATTTTACCTTAAAGAACTTCAAGGATATTTTCAAAAATAGAAGGATTAGCATCAAGCAAGTATTGCTCAATCAAAAATTGATATCTGGCATTGGCAATATCTATGCTGATGAGATTTGTTTTCGGGCCAAGGTTTTGCCAGATCGTAAAGTAAACCAGCTTAGCGATGAAGATATTAAACGTTTGTTTGATGCTAGTAAGTATATTATAGAAAAAGCAGTTGAGAAACGGGGGACTACTTTTAGCGATTATCGAGACACTAGTGGTCGTGAGGGCAATTTTGTAAAATATCTCAAAGTTTATGGTCGTGCTGGCAAACAATGTTTACGTTGTCGACAGGAAAGTATAAAAAAGGTAAGATTGGGAGGTAGAGGAACGCATTTTTGTCCTAATTGCCAGAAATAATTTATTTATGTCATCCTAAATTCATTTCAGGATCTACACTGAGATTCCGAAACAAGCTTGGAATGACAAGGAGAGAATTACCAAAAATAGTTAAACTATAATAATGAAAAAAACCAAGCTACTAGAATCAATATCGCTTTTGGTTATCATAGCAATGATTGTCCTGGCTTATTATTTTAGTCAGGCCTTACCAGAAAGAGTAATTTCTCATTGGAATGCTCAGGGCCAAGCAGATGATTATTCTACTAAAAACTTTTTTGTTTTTTTTGTGCCACTTATGACAATTGGTATTTACTTGCTGATGAAGTATTTGCCCAAGATCGATCCTAAAAAAGTTAATTATGTAAAGTTTGATGTAGCTTATAATTTTCTCAGGCTCTACATCATTTTGTTTATGTTGGTAATTTATTATATCTCCGGTATGATGAATCTGGATTTTGGCCGCGATTGGCAACTAAACAAGATAATGCCTGTGCTAATGGCAGTTTTGTTTATCTCCATTGGCCTGATAATGCCCAAGATCAAGCAAAATTGGTTTGCTGGTATCAGAACACCTTGGACCCTTTCTAGTAGCGATATTTGGGACAAAACACATAAATTGGCAGGCAAGATGTTTATTTTGGCTGGAATAGTGTTTTTGAGCATGATGTTTTTGCCAGGTGATTATTTTTGGGTCGTTATGGCTGGAGTTATAATAGCAGCCTTTGTGCCGGTTATTTATTCATATTTTCTTTATAAGAACAGTCAAAAATTGCCTCCAGAAGGACCTAGAGAGTAGAGGATTTATAGCTTATTTTAGCAAAAACTCCGTAAACACGGGGTTTTTGTTTACTTAAGAATGTATAATAATATTGACAATTATTCTAAAGTATGATATAATAATATATTATCAAGATGGGATAAACGTGCCTATTTTCGATGTTTGATCTTTGAAAGTCAAATAAATAAGTCTAGAAAAGTGAGGCTTTACAGCCTCGAAGCAATAGTCGAGACCTTCGGGTTTCAAAAAGGAGGAAGACCATGTTCACCAACCTGACCGATTGGCTCCAGGGCAACCCCTGGGACATCGTACTCATGATCGTTGGCGGCATTCTGCTGTCGATGGTCAACGAGTCAAAACAAGGCCGTAAAGGCTACTTCGTCACCTTGGGGTGCATTCTGGCGATTTGTATTTACTTCGCCACCAAGTACCTCTTCGTGGGCGATGGCGCCTCGTCGGTTCCGTCGGGAAGCTCTTCGAGTGACCCATTCAGTTTCCCTTGGGGGAAGTTCATCGGAACGACCATCATCTTCGCCATTTTCGGCACTCTGACCTTCATGGCTGCTAGGCCGTGGAATGTGGCTCCGCCGCAAATGAAGTACCCAGTTGATGACAAGGGCTCCAAGGAGCTCAACAAAGAGACCATCGAGGATCAGGCACAGCGAAAGCGTGAGGAGCGTTACTTCCACTGGCCGAGCATCTTCGGCTACGCTGGCATGGGTCTGAGTCTCTTGATTCCGATCGTGTTTCCCAAGGGCCTGGTAATCCTACTTGGCTTCATCCTGTTTCCGACCTTCTTCTGGTTGGTGGGCAACTTCAAGGTGCCTGCACGGCGTCGTTGGGTGCTCAAGTACGTGGGTGAGTTCATGGACGATCGGGGAGATTGGAAACTGCAGGGGAGTCACATCCGCACCAAGTGCATTCGCAAGTTTCTTCTCCCTAACGGTGATGAGGACAAGGAGGAGTCTAAGATCTGGGAAAACCGGATGAAGCAAAACGGCTTCTTCATGGATGGTGGCTGGAATCGGATTCCTCTTTTGGCAATTTTTCTCCCCCTGATCGAGGTGGAGGCAGTTGTCTACGAAAAGGTAGAAACCCGTTTCCAGACCGAACAGCTACCCACCATGGGACAGCGTGAGGACCCCAGAGATCGTGATCGTACTGGCGACAACAAGGTCGATCCCTTTAGTGCAGCGGCAACGCTGTCTCTGGATACTCGGGTCGATCTGATCATGAATGAGTTGCCCTTCAATTTCATCTTTCGGACCTCTTCGGACCGAAATGATGCAGTTGGTGTGGCTGCTCGCCATATCGCCAGCATCAACGCCGAGGAAATGAACACGATGCATATTTCCGAAGCCATGATGTATCCTTTTTTCGTGAGTTCTAACATGTCCCGAAGTGGCGTAGTCATGACTGGCACCAACGTGCCTTCGGCAATCCAGGTCAAGGTGGCTCATCACATGATCTTGGGAGAGCTCGATGATTCTTGTATGCATCATCTGGGAGTCGGCGTGACCTACTACAAGGTCATGGATCGCAATCCTGATCCCAAGGTGCAGGCCAAAATGAATCAGCTGACAGAGAGCGCTTTGGATGAGGAAATTGGTCTCCGTAAGGGTCGGGCCGCTGGTAACGAGGCCAAGACTGAGATCCAGGAGATTATTACTTCCTTCGGGTGCACCTTCCAGGAGGCGACCTTCTACCTGATCAACCGTGACAAGGCTCGCAATGCTTCGACGCAGTACGTCGACGGCTTGCAGGGCTTTGCTGCAGCTGCTGCCACTTTGGGTGGTGGAAGTCAGGCTGGTCGTAGCTAGCTAGACAACTTTGTTTGACATCGCCCCCCGCATATTCGGTTCTATTCCGGAGCGGGGGGCTCTTTTATTTTTAGGAGACATTAGAAGTCTTTAGCTAGCGTTTGCTTAACCTTGATTTTTTTACTATAATATATTATAGTTAAATGTTTAAAAAATAAGAAAAAACTATGGAGGACGTAATTCAAAATTTCGTAGAGGAATTGGTCAAAAAAGCTGGTATCGATAGTATGCCAGAGGACTTTAAACAAGAGCAATTAGCCAACTTAAAAATCCAAGTAGAACAACGTCTTGGTATGATGGCCATCTCTGAACTTGATGAAGCTGGTATAACCGCTTTTGAAGAGTTTATGGCCAAAAATGAAGCTCCAGACCCCAAGGTAATGATGGAGTTTTTTAATACCCACATTGGTGATTTTGAAGCCAAGGTACAGGATACTTTGACTAAGTTTGGCCAGGAATTTGTTCAAGGTGTAGCTGATTTAAAAGGCACAAAGTTAAGTGAATAATCTTTATGACCGAAGAAGAAAAGAAGCTAAAGATTGAAGCACTTTTCCAAGAAGCTGTAGCCCGGATAGATGAGTTAAAGGCTAAGGTTTTGACTGACAAGGAAAATAGAGCTTCTGCAGACGATAAAGAAAAAATCGATCAAATTTTAGATAAGATAAAAAGTGAATTATAAAAATATGGCATCAGGGAAACGAAAAAATAATCACCACCCAGAAGTGCGTGGTCCAGAACACGCAGCTGAGCAGGCGGAAAATATTCAAGAATATTTAGCCAGAAAAGTAAGAGAATTGCAAGAGAGAGTGGAGCTAGCAAAATTGGCTGGTAATACAGAAGCTCATCATGCTATTTTTGCCCAAATGGATACGGTGGTTGATAATTTTAGTCAAAGATCTTCAAGGATAATTGCAGAAAGCCAAGATGAAGCTGAAGCCAAGGAAAAAATTAGAACCGAATTTTCTGGTAGTCTAGAAGAAATCAATCAGCATGGAAGCAAGCTTGGTGCTGATGTGAGTTTAAGTACAGAAACAGTAAGTGCTGAAGTCGATCCCGATGATTTTGAGAGTATCAATGGAGAAACTTTGGAAGTGGAAGGCGTTTTGGAAGTAAATAATGCACTAGGTGTTGAAGTTTTGGTAAAGAATGGAGCTACTTTTAGGGTTTATGGTGATCTTAGTTCTAGTGTTGTCCGAGTAGAGCCAGGTGGAAATTTTGAATTAAAAGGTACAAATGAAGATAGTGATGTTATAGAAAATTTTGTAGAGGTTGAAGACGACAAAGCCACTGGTGATACTCTTGAAGAACAATTAGCTGATGTTAATGTGTCTATTCCTGACGCACCAGAGGCCACTCCAGAAGTAGCTACCCCTGAAACAGTATTAGAAACTACCACAGAAACACCGGTACTTGATCCTAAAAGTAAGTTAGAGTCTCTGGAATCTGATTTGGGTTATCTATATCTTGATCCAAGTAAGATTTTTGAAAATCTAGAGCCAGCAGATATAGAACAACTCAAGACCAAAATGGCCGAACATAGGGTTGCCGGAAAAGAATTAGAAGGGGCTAAAATAAATTTAGCTAAAGAAGAGGCTCAGAAAAAACCAAATGAGACAAATTTAGCCAATTTGAGAGAAAAGGTAGCTGAACTACAGAATATTTTAAAAGAAAAAACAGAGGCAATAAATTCTTTTTACAGAGAAAAAATAACACTTGTCCTTGATAAAGAAGAAAGATCAGGAGAAATAGACGAAGAAGCTCTAGGAGCGGCAGCCGAAAGAATCAATGCTATTGTATTGGAAACAATCTCTCTTGAGGCTGCTAGATTATCTGTTGATAGCAAGCTAAAGACTATGGGCAAACAGATGCTTAAATCAGCACCACTTATGATTGGTGCCTCTATAGCTATCGGTAGCCTTGGCTTAGCTTTGCCTGTTACTGGTTTGTTGGCTGGTAGTACTTCATGGGTGATTAGGCGTATGATGGCTGGTAGAAGCAAAAATAATGCTGCCAAAGATAGATTAGAACACAGGGCCAAAATAGACGAAAGGAAGGACCGATTAACTACAGCTTTATTTTCAGATATAGAAGGTCTTAGGAAGCAACTTAGTGGTCATATCAGCAATGCTTTGCGTCAACAAACTAGTGAAAGAGCAATAGCTGCTTTAGCTAGCATAGAAAGAGTTGATAGCGAGGATACTCTTACAGCTGAACAGCTTGGCGAGGTCAATAGAGAGCTTTATTTGTCTGCCTTGACTCAGATTGATGCTAAATATCCTGATATTGATAAAAATCAACGCCATAATATGGCAATAAACTTAGCCATGAATTTGAGTAGTCATCAAAGGACTCAAAGTGAGGCTACTGAAAGATTGGCAAAAATTAAAACTGAAAAACCAGGTTTGTACAAGATTATCGAAAAGTACAATTTACTAAGTGCTACTGGTAGGGCTGATGAGCCGCCAGCAGATATGACCGAAGAAGAAAAGAAAGTTTGGGGAATAAGTAAGTATGATTTATTATCGTTTGGTATAGGTGGTGGTATTGGTATGGCTGTAAGGACTACTGGTATTGCTAGGGTAGCTCTAGGTGCCTTGGGTGGTGGTGCTTTGGGCTACGTAGT
>CALDOH010000113.1 GCA_937912185.1 uncultured bacterium
AGGCTGGTATTATTTTGCCAGATACAGTTAATAAAGAATCACGCATGGAAGGTGAGATTGTGTCTGTTGGAAATGGTGAGAAAGTTTCTAAATTAGATTTAAAACCAGGTCAGAAAGTTGTCTTTTCTGAGTATGGTGGCTCAGAAATAAAGATTGAGGGTCAAGATTATAAGATTTTAAATCATGATGATTTACTCGCTATTGTTGAGTAATTTTTTAATATTTCATTTCTGTCATCTCGAGCGTAGTCGAGAGATCTAGCTAGTCTCGTCCTTAGGTCTACGACCGATGGGCTATGGCTAAGGGATTTCTCCACTCACTTTGTTCGGTCGAAATGACAATAGTTTTATAAATTTTTAAAGTATATAAATATGGCAAAACAAATTATTTTCAACGAAGAGGCTAGAAGTAGAATGAAAGAGGGCGTAGATGTGCTAGCTAATTCAGTCAAAATTACCCTGGGACCAAAAGGAAGAAATGTAGTGATTGATCGTGGTTATGGTGCTCCAACTATTACCAAGGATGGTGTAACAGTAGCCAAGGAAATTGAGCTGGAAGATAAATTTCAAAACATGGGCGTAGAAATTATCAAGGAAGTTGCTTCTAAGACAGCTGATGTGGCTGGTGATGGTACTACTACCGCTACAGTCTTGGCCCAAAAAATTATTGCTGAAGGTCTAAAAAATGTAACTGCTGGTGCTGGTCCACTAGCATTAAAGCGTGGTATTGATAAAGCTGCTGAGGCGGTAGTCAAACAGCTCAAAGAGATGTCTAAAAATGTTTCTGGACAAGCTGAGGTAGAACAAGTAGCTTCAATCTCAGCCAATGATAAAGCTATTGGCAAGATCATTGCTGAAGCCATGGAGTCAGTTGGTCAGAACGGTGTTATTACTGTTGAGGAATCCCAAAGTTTTGGTATTGAAAAAGAAGTAGTCGAAGGAATGCAGTTTGATCATGGTTATATTTCACCATATATGATTACTGATACCGAAAAGATGCAGGCTGTCTACAACGAGCCTTTGATTTTACTTACTGATCAAAAGATTTCATCCTTACAAGATCTATTACCACTACTTGAGTCTATGGCTCAGGCAGGCAAAAAAGATTTGGTAATTATTGCCGACGATATAGACGGCGAAGCTTTGGCCACCTTGGTGGTCAACAAGATTCGCGGAGCTTTTAATACTTTGGCTATCAAATCTCCGGGCTTTGGCGATCGCAAAAAAGAAATGCTCCATGATATTGCCGTACTGACTGGTGCTAAGGTTGTATCTGAGGAAGTTGGCCTTAAGCTAGCTAGTGCTACTATTGATATGCTAGGAAGCGCCCATAAAGTAGTATCAAGCAAAGAAAACACTACCATCGTTGACGGTAAGGGTGACGCCGCTACCATTAAAGAAAGAATAAGCCAGATTGAGCTGGCTGTAAAAAAAGCAGACTCAGATTTTGATAAAGAAAAATTACAAGAACGCTTGGCTAAGCTGACAGGTGGTGTAGCGGTTATCAAGGTTGGTGCAGCTACAGAAACTGAAATGAAAGAAAAAAAAGATAGAATTGAAGATGCTCTAGCTGCTACCAAGGCTGCTGTTGAAGAAGGAATAGTTGTCGGAGGTGGTGTAGCTTATATAAGAGCTATGTTGGTTATCGATGATCTCAAGTTGGAAGGCGAAGAAAAACTTGGTGCGGAAATTCTCAAAAAAGCTCTGGTAGCTCCGCTAGAGCAGATTGCTAGCAATGCTGGTAAAGATGGCGCTGTGGTTGCCGCCGAAGTTCTCAAGAACAAAGGCAACTTTGGTTACAATGCTTTGGCTGATAAATATGAAGATTTAGTTGAAGCTGGCATTATCGATCCAACCAAAGTTACTCGAAGTGCTTTGCAAAATGCTGCTTCTGCCGCCGGTATGTTTTTGACTACTGAAGCAGTCATTACAGATATCCCAAAACCAGAGGGTGATTCACCAATGGGTGGTGGAATGCCTGGTATGGGAATGCCTGGTGGAATGGGTATGATGTAATAAATATTTTCTTATAAAAAACAAGCCTACAAAAGTGGGCTTGTTTTTATGCTACCCTTTTAGTAAGCTATAGGTATGAATTTTGAAGAAACACCAAGTAGTAGAGCTGATGATAGACGCCAACAATCTGAGGAAAAAGGCGAGCTTAATGTTTCTCATTGGCGAGGTGATCTACATGCTCACACTGGTGGCACAATAGAAAATCCTGCAACTCCCGATGAAGTTTTGGAAACTAGGCGTGGTAGTAATTGTGGGCATATTCCTCTTGAAGTTTTGGCTCGTTATCACGACAAGGAAATGGTCAATGAATATTTGGCAATTACTGAGCATTCTCGAGATGCTAGTCCAGGCATTGCTCTAGAGGGAATAACTAATTGGTTTTTGGGAATACGACTCCAAGACTCGGTTTGGTTGGAAGAAAATATTGGTAAGCCAAAAGCAGAAATACCAGAAGATGTAGATAGGGTCAAAGAATTGATACAAGATGATGTTGAGTTGGTCGCTACTTATGGTGACGAGCGTCTACAGACAATTCTCAATGATATAGAGCAACTATCAGCCGATGGTATGCCGATAAAAATATTCAAAGGCGTAGAGGCAAACTTATTACCAGATGGTAGTTTTGATACTGGGATGGTTGATAAAGGAAAATTTGAACTGGTCAATTGTGCCATTCATCCCAATGTAGATCCAGATGGTTTTGCAGAAATTATACAAGACCCAGAGCAATATACAGATTTGGTGGTCAAAGGAATGCAGCATCCTCAAACCAATATTATGGCTCACATTGGTTATGGCCTGGAACCAGCAATAGTAGAACAGCTTGATTGGGATGAGATTGCTCAAGCGGCTCAAGAAAACAAAGTGGCCATTGAGATTAACCTTAAAGAACTAATGATGTTTATCTATGATGAAGTCATGGATTACGAAAAGTATCCTAAGACCGATACTTCCTGGAGAGATTATCTAAAGGATAAATTGCCGGAGCTGATTCCAATTTTGTCATCAGAAGCTATCGCCGGTAGACTGAAAAAATATTTTTCTCAAGGATTAATGATTGCTATCAATACCGACGAACATAAATCAAAATTCATTGATACCAAAACCACCAAAGACGGAGTATTGTCTGGATTTAAAGAAAGGGACAAAAGATTTTGGATTGCCATGAAGATAGTAGAGCGGTATTTTAATCAACTTTTTGAGCAAACCAACATCAGTCAGGAGAATATACTCAATACTTACAGTGTAGAACAGGTGGAAGAATTTTTTCAAAAAGCAGCCTAGGGATGGGCGGCTTTTTTGGTATTTCAAAATTATTCAAAACTCTGTTATAATATAGGTATAGATTTATTTACTATGTTACTAAAAAAGACTAAACATATCGAAGCTGAAGACGGCTCAGAAATTTACGAAACTAGTGAAGTCTGGGTGGCTGATTTTGGTCACAATAATGTAGAAGATGAGTTGCGCCAGGAAGTGCTAAAACTCAGACCTATAGCACCCAAAAATTTCTCTTGGATTTTGACAGCTGTTATTTTATTGTTGATCGTGGTCAGTAGTGAACTGGCAATTCGTTATATTGCTGACACTTCTTTTTGGGACGAAAGCTTGACTTCTTGGATAACTTGGCTTTGGCGGATTGTATTGGTAACTATTTGGTTGGCTTTGGCAAATTTTAAGTGGCGTTTGCCTAGTGAAAAAATGTTTGCCTCTACTTTCTTTGCTTTTGTTATTGGAGTGTTGGCTTTGGCAATTTTAAAGATAGTTTATATAAAAGCCGCCTGGGCTTGGCTCAATTTATTTGTCGAGCCAATTTGGATGATACTTATAATTGCCCTAATCGGTTCTTTGTTTATTAAGTTCAGGAAAATTAAAATAAAAACATGAAAAACAAAACTTTAGGGGCATCGCTCATAATTACTTTGGTAGTATATCTATTGGTAGTTATTTTCGTACCAACTGGGCAATCTTTTTTTATAGACAGTCTTTCAGGGATAGTGGTTATATTAACTTTTATTTTCGGATTTTGGGCTGGCACTCGTTTACTTGAAAAATAAATTTTAACAATTAAATAAAATAAAAATGTCTGATCAAAAACCAAAAGACAAAGATATTGAAGACAATAGTTTTTTAGCCGCCATAGGATACATTGGCATTGTTTGTATAGTACC
>CALDOH010000114.1 GCA_937912185.1 uncultured bacterium
TTATCAAAAAAACTGGCTTTGCCACCTACTTTTTGATTGTCCAGGACTTTATCAATTGGGCCAAGTCTCAAGAAATCGTAGTTGGCCCTGGCCGTGGCTCTGCCGCTGGTAGCCTAGTCTCATACTTAATTGGTATCACCAACATCGATCCCTTAGAATACAATCTTTTGTTTGAACGTTTCCTTAATCCCGAAAGAATATCCATGCCTGATATTGATCTTGATTTTGCAGATACCAGACGTGAGGAAGTGATCCAATATGTAGAAGATAAGTATGGCAAAGACCATGTAGCTCAAATTATTACTTTTGGTACTATGGCCGCTCGAGCAGCTGTCCGCGATGTAGGACGAGCTCTGGGTTATAGTTATAACTATTGCGATCAAATGGCCAAGTTGATTCCCATGTTTACTTCTCTCAAAGAAGCCTTGGGGACCGTCGAAGACCTCAAGCGAGTTTATGAAGAAGATCCCGAAGCACAGCGTCTACTGGATATGGCCAAAAAAGTAGAAGGCTTGGCTCGTCATTCCAGTACTCATGCCTGCGCAGTCCTAATTACCAAAGATCCACTGACCAACTACACCCCTCTACAATACGCTAGTGGTGATGATAAAACGGTAATTTCTCAATATTCAATGCATCCTGTCGAAGACTTGGGACTACTAAAAATGGATTTCTTGGGTCTCAAAAACCTTACTATCATCGAACAAACTATCGAGATACTCGAAGCTACCAGAGGGATAAAAATCAATATCGATGATATACCACTTAATGACAAAAAATCATTTGAGCTTTTTCAAGCTGGAGAAACTACTGGTGTCTTCCAATTAGAATCCGGTGGTATGAAACGTTACCTCAAACAGCTCAAACCAACCGAATTAGAAGACATCATTGCTATGGTTTCTCTCTATCGTCCAGGTCCGATGGAATTTATTCCCGACTTTATCGCTGGCAAGCACGGCCACAAAGTAGTAACCTACCTCCACCCCAAGTTAGAACCAATCCTCAAAAATACCTATGGCATCGCCATCTATCAAGAACAAATCATGCAGATCGCTCGTGATTTAGCTGGTTTCAGTTACGGCCAAGCTGACGTGCTTAGAAAAGCGGTCGGTAAAAAAATCAAAAAACTACTTGACGAACAAGAAGAACAGTTAATCTCCGGCATGGTTAGCAATGGTATTGATAAAAAAACTGCCAACAAAATCTGGGACTTTATCGTGCCTTTTGCTCGTTATGGATTCAATCGTTCCCATGCTGCTTGCTACGCTATGATCGCCTACCAAACAGCTTATTTAAAAGCTACTTACCCTGAGGCATTCATGGCCGCCCTACTGACTGCCGATCAAAGCAACAATGAAAGAATTACTATCGAAATCAACGAATGTCGCAAAATGGGCATTGAAGTGCTGGCGCCAGATGTCAATGAATCTTTTGGCACTTTTGCTGTAGTAGATAGCAAAGACGGAAAAACTAAAGGTAAAATTCGCTTTGGTCTCAACGCTATCAAAAATGTTGGCCATAACATTGCCAAAGTTACTGTCCAAGAAAGAAAGGAAAATGGCCCTTATAAAAACCTAGAAGATGTTCTCAATCGCATCAAGGATAAGGATCTGAATAAGAAATCTCTAGAAAGTATGATCAAGAGTGGAGTTTTTGATCGCTTCCTGACCCGAGGTCAAGCTTTAGGCAACCTCAATACTATTTTAGATTACAACAAAAAAATCCAAAACGACCACAAGAGTGGCCAAAACAATTTATTTGCCGACCTACCATTAGCTAGCGCCATATTTTCCCTCAAGCTAGATGAATTTCCTGATGCGCCTGATGATAAAAAACTTTCCTGGGAAAAAGAATTACTCGGTCTCTATATCAGTAACCACCCTTTCAAAGATTACCTTGAAGTTTTCAAGGAAAATGTTACCACTTTGGATAAATTAAAAAATAAAGACGGAGAAGCTGTGACTATAGCTGGTATAATCACCAACGTCCATAAAATTATTACCCACAAAGGACAAGCCATGCTCTTTGTGTTGATTGAAGATTCCCGTAGCGCTACCGAAGTCCTAGTTTTCCCCAAAACCCTAGAGAACACCTTTAACCTCTGGAAAGATGAAAATAAGATTATGGTTCACGGTAAGGTCTCAGAAAAAGATGGACAACCAAAAGTTTTAGTAGAAACAGCCGAACTTATCAGCCAAGAAATGGTTGACTCTATTAAAGCTAAAGGCTTGTCCGGCAAAAAACTCTGGATTGTTCTACCAGTAAACTTTCCTAAAGAAAAAATGGCCGAGCTAAAAAAAATACTAGAAGACAGCCCAGGTCTTACTCCGGTGTACCTAGAAGTTAATAATGGCCAAGCCCGTAAAGTAAAGACTGACTTAAAAGTACGCCCAGATGAAAGCTTGAAACAAAAAATTACCGACTTTTTGGGTAAATCAGCTTGGCTACTTACCGAAAAATAGATATAATATATAAAGAGTCTATTAAAATACAATTATGACAACCAGAACTACCAAAAAAAATACGGTTTATATCAGAATAGTTACCTTTTTTCTATTTTTGACAATTGTAGCCATCTTTGTGGTATTACATTTTGCCTTAGCCAAAGTAACTATCAAGGTCAGTAGCAGCACCGAAGATATGAATAAAGTAGTTTTGATAGAA
>CALDOH010000115.1 GCA_937912185.1 uncultured bacterium
CCAAACCAAGGGATATTCATAAGGCTAGTGTTCGTGATAGGCTTGTTCATCATGCTATTTATAGAAAAATATACCCATTTTTTGATAGATTATTTATCTACGATTCATATTCTTGCAGAATTAACAAAGGAACGCATAGGGCTGTAAATCGTTTTCGATATTTTAGTTATAAAGTCTCAAAAAATAATACTAAAACTTGTTGGGTGCTCAAATGTGATATTAAGAAGTTTTTTGCCAACATTGATCATAAAATACTCAAAAATATTTTAGCGAAATATATTAAAGATAAAAATACACTTAACCTTCTATCACAGATTATAGATAGTTTTGATAAGGGTTTACCACTTGGTAATTTGACTAGTCAGCTCCTCGTAAATATTTATATGAATGAGTTTGATCAGTTTATAAAACGAAGATTGAAAATAAAATATTATATTAGATATGCAGATGATTTTGTAATATTTTCTAGGGATAAAATATTTTTAGAAAAACTTGTTTTAGAAATAGCAGAGTTTTTAGAAAAACATTTAAAACTTCAGCTTCATCCTAATAAATTATCTATTGAGACTATTTACTCTGGTGTTGATTTTTTGGGTTGGATAATTTTTCCTAAACATATTATTTTACGAACTAAAACAAAAAAGCGAATGTTTCATCGTCTTGAGCAAAATTACAATGAGCAAAGTATAACTTCTTATCTAGGATTATTAAGTCATGGTAATACCTTTGGCTTGAGTAATAAAATATCGGGGGATTATAAAAGTAAGTAAAACAAAAAAACAACCCATTCGACTACGCTCCCTTCGATAAACTCAGGGTCGTGGACAGGGTTGTTTTTATATATATAATTCATTACGCGTCTCGTGCGTAAATAACCTATCACGATTTGGCTCGGGGCGCTGAGCTATTGCTCAGCATCTTTGGTCACTCCGCTATGGCGGAGTATTCTTTAGACTGAGCCTGCGTTCACTTTGTTTGCTTGGCTCGGGGACAGGGGCTCGAACCCCGATTGCCTGGACCAAAACCAGGTGTCCTACCATTAGACGATCCCCGAATATAGTAAATACGCAAATATAGTACTACTTTCTAGTACATTTGTCAATTATTATATTGACCATTTGGCTAATTTGTGGTAAAAAACTGATGGTCAAGAATTCTCTTGGCTCTAAGTACATTCCCAATTTTTAACTTGCACTGGAGGCAAACATGACGAACATCCTCGAACACCCCGCGGTCAAGCGCTTTCTGCATTACATCACCTTCGACACGGCTTCGGTCGAGCGCGACCCCAAGGACGAGAACCCGGCGCATCCCAGCAGTCCGGGCCAGATCGTACTGGTCGACCACATCCGGGATGAACTCCTGGAGATGGGTGCCCAGACCGATTGGATGCTCCGACTGCCCGACAGCTCGCTGCTGGTCCAGATCCCGGCGTCCCCCGGCATGGAGAATGCCCCTCACCTGGCTCTGGCCTTCCACGTGGATACCTACCCCGGCGTCCCCGGCAAGGTCGACAATCCGATCATCCACCATTACGAGGGCGGCGACATCGAGCTGCCCAACAACGACATCGTCATCCCGGCGTCCGACCTGGTCGGTCTCGAAGGTACCGACATCCTGACCAACGACGGCACCGGCCTGGTGGGCGGCGACGACAAGGGCGGAGGTGCGGTCACTATGACAGCACTCGAAGACGCCCTGGCAGGCAAGATCAAGCACGGTCCCCTGACCCTGTGGGTCTGCGTCGACGAGGAGATCGGCGAGCTCGGCTTCGAGCACCTCGATCCCGACGTCGTCAAGTCGTGGAACATGTTCATGACGGTCGACGGCGGCCGGCTCGGTCCCATCGACGTGGCCTGCTTCTACTGCCGTATCTTCCAGATGACCTTCAAAGGTAGCGATGCACACCCCGGTGAGGCCCCGGACAAGCTCCAG
>CALDOH010000116.1 GCA_937912185.1 uncultured bacterium
AGTACCATTTGGCATCTTAACATCAATATAAACAAAATCTATATCAATCTTGGGCAAAAGTTACACTGGCACAATACCGGTGATCAAAAGTCCCAATGAAGCACAAAACATAATAGTCAAGCCAATAGACATTTTAATCTTATATTTCCTGTCTTTAAGAAATCTTAAAATAAACTTGCGATATTTTTTGCGCAGACTATTGGTAACACGTCTTTCCAAAATACTTTCTTTTTTCTCTGTGGTAAACTGACTTTTTTTCAAAAACATTCCAGCAAAAGAAGGTACTAAAACTAGAGAAACAAACAAAGATGAGATCAAGACAATGGCAATGGTAATTGGAAAAATTTCTAAATATTCACCCAAAATACCAGAGACCAAAAGCATTGGGACAAAAGCCGCCACCGTAGTCAACATACCCGCGGTCAGTGGTTTGCTATAATTTGCCACAGACAATAAAGCTGCCTGAACAGAAGAATAACCTTCGCGCATATTATGAAAAATACCTTCAAGTATGATAATAAAAGAATCCACCAATAGACCCAGAGACAACACTAGGGCATAGAGAGTCATACTATTTAAGGTATAACCATAAAAATATAAAACTATAAAAGCAATCAAAAAGGTAATCGGAATAGCAAATAAAGCCAAGACCGCTTCCTTGAGACTAAGGGCTACAAACATTATCAAGAAGATCAATATAGTGGCTTGCAAACCACTACTAGTCATAGTTTTTAGATCCTTACGGATAAAACTAGAATAGTCATTATTAATTTCTACTTTGACATTGTGTGGAATCAAACCATTGCTCTGCAACTCTTCCATTTTTTCTTTGGCAGAATCAACAATGTTTAAAATATTACCACCGGTTTTTTTGAAAATCTGCAATGAGATTGTGTCTTGAGCTGTTTGTCTATCAATAGAAAGCTTAGAAATAATGTCCTGCTCGGAAAATTGTTCTTTAACCTCAGCTACATCAGCCAATAAAACTGCTCGATTGTCATCTTGAGACACTACCACTTTCTTTAAATCATCTATAGACTTAAATTTGGCAACCGTACGCAAATTATAATGAATATTATCAACCGTGATATCACCCAAAGGCATATCTATATTAGAAGCCCTAATAGAGCCAACTATTTGTGATAAAGAAATATTTAATCGAGAAATAATAGCTTTGTTGATAACAACAGAATATTCTTTGTCTCTAACACCCAAAAGAGGCACTTTGGAAACTCCAGAAATACCTTCCAGCTCATCCTGAACCATTTCACCCAATTGCTTGAGTTGATTCTCAGTCAAATCTCCGGCCAAAGAAAAAGTAATAATTGGATAATCATTGGCTCGAATTTGAGTAACTACTGGATCTTCAGCTTCACCAGGCAGACCAGTAACGTCAGAAATCTTTTCTCTAAGCTCCTGAATACTATCATCTAGGTTCGCTTCAGCTTCAAATTCAACCACAATAGATGAAATACTATTGCTGGAATTAGAAGTAATCAATTTTACATTATCAAGTTCCTCTAGCTTGTTTTCAATCTCGTCGCTAATCAAAGATTCGACATCTGAAGGGCTAGCACCAGGATAAAAAGTAGAAACTATAGCAATAGGAATTTTTACTTCTGGATCTGATTCTTGATCAATATTACCAAGAGAATAAGCTCCCAGGATAAATATAGAAACAATCAGCAAAATTACTACTCGACAATGAGTAATAAAATAACCAAAAATACTACCGCGAACTTTCTTTATCGCCCTCTCGGCAAATACATCGCCTTTTTTATCTCCGTTATCTATATCCATAATTATTCTTGAATAATTTCTACTTCATCACCAGTAGAAACAAATATTCCGTTGAGTAAAATCAATCTATCACCTTCTTCTAAACCACTGACAACAGAAACCTTATCACCAAATATTTGATCTAGAGTAACGTTTTTTCTGACAACTTTATTTTCTGAGTCAAGGACAAAAACATAATTACCAGAAGCTTCGATGGTAACCGACTTAATCGGCACTACGATGCTGTCTATTTCAGTGTAATTTAAATCAAATTTTACATCGGCAGTATTGCCAGCTACCAAATTAGACTCTGCTTCTGAACTCTGGACAGTGACAGAAACTTTACCACTCTGTAAATCACCAATAGGCTCAACCTCGGTCACGATGCCTTTGTATTGGTCATCAATTATTACCTCGTCGTTGAGTTTTAGCGCTTTAGCAAAATCAACATCAATATCAATAGTAATTTCAATTATTGCTAAATTACCAATCTCAATCAGCTCTTGGCCCAAGGAAACTTGCTGACCAGCACTTACATAATGAGATAAAATAGTACCAGAAAATGGAGCAGCAATTGAAAGATTACTATAATTATAAGCCGCACCATCAAATTGAGTTTGTGACATATTATTTTCCAACTCCGCGCTTTCTTTAGCATTATCCAAACCGACTAGAGTGTTGTTGTATTGAATCTCTGCTAAATCTAATTGAGCTTGAGCTTGGTCAATAGACAAACGATTGCTAATCTCAGTATTAGCAATACTACTAACAGAGGCAATAATACTCGAGATATGAGTATTAATTTGAGTTTGATAACCAGAGATACTAAGTCGAGCGCTGGTTAGCTGAATAGCATCTAGGCTACTAGAACTTGGAATAGCGTTTTGCAACAAAACAGCAGTACTATCTAATACGTCTTTAGCTGCCAAAAGGGTTTTATATATTTCATCTAAATCATCGTCCAAACTAATACGAGTAGAAAAAGACTCAAGATTAGAAAAATCCTCCAGCGCATCGGCAAACATAAAGGTGGTATCAGTTCTAAGTTGCTCATCAGCAGTTAAGATATCCCTATATAAGTATCTAGGACTAGAAACATTTCCTTCATTCAAATAAATCAAAGATTGATTCAAAGTATTGTAGGCTGAGCTATAAGCCAGTAAAGTTGAATCTTCGGCAGTACTTAGGGCCTGCTCAGTCCGAGCTACAGCGTTGCTATATTGACTACGTGCCAAATCAAAACTAGCTTTAGCACTATTGACTGAGAGTTCAGCTTGAGTAATTCGCTGTGAAGTTACTACATTGGTCTGTTGCAAACTTTGCAAAGCATTGGAATATCCACTCTCAATCCCCTGATCTCGGATAGAAAAAAGAGGTTGACCAACAAAAACATCTGAGCCAACTGGAGCTAAATATTCAATTGTGCCAGGAGTAAGACTCCTAATAACTGAGTATTGTTTTGGCGTCACTGCACCGCTTAGCACCAAAGAAGTACTAACTTCACTTTGCTTAACAATGTCCTGGATTTTAACCTGTTTTTTGACAACAGTTTCTTCAGTTTGATCTGTCTGTTTACCACAACCAGTGCTAAATATTAGCAAGGCTGCCAAGGTAAAAATAAAAGTAAATTTCTTCATATTTCTATTAATTTATGATCTAAAATGTTTGCCTAAATTAACACAAACAAGGTCTTTTGTCAATATTAAGCCAAACAAAAACACCTCCCAATCTCGGAGGTGTTTTTAACCAAGTTTTTAACTAATAAAGCCACCAACTTGCCTTTGCCATAAGTCGGCATAGATACCGTTTTTCTCTACCAACTCTTGGTGAGTGCCTTGTTCAACAATCCGACCATTGTCCATCACTACAATTCTATCCATCTGTCTAATGGTAGACAGCCTATGAGCAATCACTATCACTGTCTTGTCTTTCATTAGATTTACCAAGGCTTCTTGAATCAATTGTTCTGAATGAGAATCCAAACTAGAGGTGGCCTCATCCAAGACCAAAATCGGAGCGTTTTTGAGAATGGCTCGAGCAATAGCTACTCGCTGACGTTCACCACCAGAAAGTTTGATTCCTCGCTCACCGACATAAGTATCATAGCCTTCAGAAAACAGCTGAATAAAATCATGGCAATAGGCCTGCTTGGCTGCTTTGATAATTTCAGCTTCACTAGCCTTTGGATGACCATAGCTAATATTTTCTTTAAGTGTTCTGTGAAACAAAACTGGATCTTGATTGACCAAAGCTATATTCTCCCACAAACTTTCTTGCTTAACGCAGGCAATCTTTTGTTCATCGATTAAAATCTTTCCTTTCTCTAGATCATAGTTACGAAGCAATAAATTCACTAGAGTTGTTTTACCAGAACCAGAAACACCAACTAGAGCAATCTTTTCTTTTGGCTTGATGCTTAAATTCAAATTGGAAATTACTCGGCGAGTCTGTCGATAAC
>CALDOH010000117.1 GCA_937912185.1 uncultured bacterium
AGCCGTGTTTCTTAATTGTTCGGATATAATAGCCATAGAGCGTGAGGGGGCAATAACTCTAATCTCATCACCTTCACTGAGTTTTTTTGGAAAAATTGTTTTCATAAAAATATTATAGCAAATTTATAGCTTTAGTTCTAACTCTACTTTAGGGTATCAGAGATCCTTAGAAAAATTAGGATATTTTGACTGGGGTGCCTAGAGGGAATTGAACTAAAGAATATTCCCACTCCCCACAAGTTCATCTTTTATATATATAGCCAATATCTGTCCACTTGCAACTCCTTTTTGTGGTTTTTTGAAGGTGGCTGTAACCCCTCCTAACCTCTCCTTATCAAGGGGAAGAATGTTTTTAACCCCCTCTTTATCAAGGGGAGGAGCCATGGTAACATCCTGAGGGGCCTGGCGGTAACGGATTTGGGCTGTGGCCGTCAGTGGTAGTTTATATTCTTGGCCCAGCCAGTGAAGCTCGCTAACCTGAACAATATTTGTGTACAGCTTGGCGTCATCACCACGACCGACAATTATCTTATTATCTTTGATATGTTTCTCAGCTACATACCAGGGACCACCTGGTAGATCTAGGCCTTTGCGCTGGCCAATAGTATAGTACCAAACGCCCTGATGTTCACCTAGTCTATTACCATCAGTATCCTCTATTACTCCGGTTTTTGGTTTTATCTTTTGTTGCAGGAATGTCTTGAGATCTACTTTGCCAATAAAACAAATACCCTGTGAGTCTTTGCGATCGTAGTTGGCTAGCTCAGCTTCTTTGGCAATCTGCCTAACCTCAGGTTTGTCTAGCTCACCAATAGGAAACATGGCTAAGGATAATTGTTTTTGAGTCAGACCGGCTAGGAAATATGATTGGTCTTTGTTAGCATCTTTACCGCGGAGTAGATGAAAACCATCCTTGTCTTTTGTTATTCTAGCATAATGACCGGTGGCTATTTTAGCAAAACCAAGTTTTTGAGCATAGTCTAAAAATAATTTAAATTTTATTTCATTATTGCACAGTATGTCTGGATTTGGGGTCAGGCCTTTTTGGTAGGAATCAAAAATATAATCCACTACTTTGGTGTGGTACTCTTTTTGGAAATCTAGGGTTTGAATTGGTACATCTAGTTGAGCAGCTATGCGATAGGCCATGAGCCGATCTTCTTTCCAAGGACACTCGCCTTTGATATTTACATTCTCAGAAAAGCATTTCATATAAGCGGCTTCGACAGCAAAGCCTTGTTTTTTGAGTAAATATAAAGCCACAGCAGAGTCTACTCCGCCCGATAGTCCGACTAGTATTTTAGTTTTATTTTTGCTCATAGTTTAATCCTCGTCATTGCGAGGAGCGTAGCGACGCGGCAATCTAAAAGCCTTTAGATTGTTTCGCTTTGCTCGCAATGACAATAATATTACAATTCGTTATATAAATCTTTCCATTCTGGGTTAAAATTTTTAATTAACTCAATCTTCTTATTGCGAGACCCACTTTTTAGTTGTTTTTCTCGCCAGATCGCTTCATTGATATCTTCAGCAATTTCATAGTAAACAAGCTTATCAACACTATATCGAGTTGTAAATGATTTAGGGGATATTTTCTCTTTATGCTCTAAAACTCTACGAATCAAATCATTCGTCACACCAATATACAATGTACCGTGTTTATGGGTACTTAAAATATAAACAAAATATTGTTTCATCGCTTTTCTTCTCAATTGTATTGATTTTACAACAGTCTAAATAAAAAAGCTACACCCTGAGGTGTAGCCTCTTTTTATCTTATACTTCTGCTTCAGCTTCATTTCCTTCTTCGGTATCTTCTGGAGCATTTTGCAAGGGAGTTTCCTGGATAGATTCATCTACCGTAGGCTCGTCGTCAAAATAACGCATAAACGTTCTCCTCTGTTTAATAATTAAACTGCTACCAGTGTATATAAAAAATGATTTATTGTCAATATAAAAAGGCCATGTCAATAGCATAGCCTTTTTATGATTTTACATATCTTCTTCGTCCATATCATCGTCGTCCTCGTCCATGTCCTCGTCCTCAGATTCGTCTTCCACAGACTCATCTTGGTCTGTTTCATTATCATAATCCATCTCGTCGTCTTCGTAATCCTCAGGATTCATGGCGCGGAACTCTTCGTTGATATACATCATAGTGTTCCCGTTAATAATTAGAACAATATAATTTTATGGCAAAACTTTTACCTTGTCAATTACTGACGCTTGGGCCAGATTTTAACAAATGACGGAGATTGGTAAAAATCGTCACGAGCGCATATTTAGGGCCTCTATGTGGCTATTTTTGGCCTCTGGAGCCCTATTATGAACTACTTGGCTTGATGATTTGTCCACAGGCCCTTTTCAAAAATTAAGATCTAATGTACCTTTAAGGCTGATATGATCTTTTAGCATTCTCACCCCCACGACAGCTAGTCTCAAAGGAGGGCATCATGAGTGACAAGCTCAGGCTACTGTCACGTAAGGTGGCATGGATTCTAGAAGTGCCTAAAGGCAAAAACGACGAGCTCGAAGCTGCCTTTACTGATGAGCGCTTCTCTCTAGTGCGTGGCCATTATATGGCCGATGGAACCATGTATTGGGTTTATTGTGCACTTGGTCAACAAGATGCACTACAAACCTACTTGCGTGAAATAGCCACCAAGATTGGTGTCCACCTGGATACCTCTGAGAACAAAAAACCCCCGGAATGACCGAGGGTTCTTTTTTTATTTTATGAGTCCAAAATATCTTAGAGTTGGTTCAATATTGGAGCCAATGTTGAAGGGTAGTTTCCTAACATCAAACCAACCCCACTCCCTGATGTCATCAGCCGCTTTGATTCGGCCGGTGCGTTCGGCTAAGAAGTGAACCAGAATTATATCGATATATTCATCTCCTATTTTCTTTTTGTCGTGAGTAATAAATGGAGTTTCGTCTAGTATTTTTATATCAAGGCCCATTTCTTCTTTAACTTCTCGTTTGGCAGTTTCCATGAGATTGCTATCAATATCCTCTACTCGGCCACCACAAAATTTCCAAAAGTCAGTGTCACCATGATTGTTGAGCAACACTTTATCTTTTTCTACAATTACTGGACCTGCTACTAATAAAACTTTTGCCATATTATTTTCCTATCTTAAAAATACTCATTTTTTCCAAAGCTATGTCGGCCAATTTTAATCTTTCTTTGGTGCGGGCATAAAGGGTAAATAATCTTTCACCTTTTTTGACATGATCGGCGTATTCTTTGTTGAGATAAAGGCCCGCCAATTGATCGGCCGGTGCTCCGAGAATACGAGCAATAGTATTGATGGCCTTGTTGTCTGTAAAAGTGATAGTACCAGACTTGTCGGCTGTATAATAGCGCTTGTGAGCGGCTAGGACAATATCGTTAGGATCAATATCAGGATTTCCACCTTGCGCTTTGATGATCTCTTGCATTTTCTTCCAGGCAAGGCCTGATTCTAGGCTTTTCCAAGCCATAGTAGCACCTTGGCCTTTTTTAGCTTTGCCGACTAATTCTAGCAACTCTCCAGCTAAATGTATAGCCTTGTTGGCCAAATCAGCCGGGTAATTATCTTTTTGTTGAAGTACGCGTAGAACATCTCGAGCCTCTAGGGCTGGGCCAACACCCATACCAACTGGATCCTCAGTTTGAATCATGATTACCTTTATCTTGATACCAAAACGTTTGGCAATATATTTAAATTTGGTTTCCAACATTTTGGCAATTTTCATGTTGGGTATTTTTGTAGTTTCTCCTACCGGCATATCAATTATCAGATGAGTAACACTGGTAGCTACTTTTTTGGCCATGATAGATACTAGCATCTTATCGTATGGTTCTAGTGATAGCGGATATGATACCTTGAGGATTTTGTCATCCGCTGGAGCTAGGTTGAGTCCTCCACCCCAAACTAAACAACCACCGGTCTTTTTTACTATCTTTCTTATTTCGTCAGCACTAAAGGATACTGGTGCCAAAACTTCCATAGTATCTGATGTGCCAGCTGGTGAAGTAATAGCTCGAGAAGACGTTTTGGGGATAGTCAGACCTAAGCTGGCAATAATTGGGATTACCACCATAGTAGTTCGGTTTCCCGCTAGACCACCGACTGAATGTTTATCGACTACTTTGCCAGGAAATTTTAGTATTTCACCAGTCTCAGCCATAGCCTTGACCATATAGTAAAGTTCTTGATTGGTATATTCATGCATAAAACCAGAAGCTAC
>CALDOH010000118.1 GCA_937912185.1 uncultured bacterium
TGGCTGGTAAAATCTCTTTTTTAAAATTATTTAAATCTTTTCTATCAAAAGAAATTATACCCTGAGAATCAAGTACTAATATATCTTTAATGCCATACTTATAAAGCAAATTACTTGTAGCTAAGCCAGCGGCTCCAGCCCCAGAAACCACTACTCTGAGCTCTTTTATTTTTTTGTTGACCACTTTGGCAGCATTTATAAGCGCTGCCAAAACAACGATGGCTGTACCATGTTGATCATCATGAAAAACAGGAATGCTCAACTCTTTTTCTAAACGCTTTTCTATAATAAAACACCGTGGGGCAGAAATGTCTTCCAAATTAATAGCTGCAAAATTGGGTTCTAAAAGTTTTATGGTTTCTACAATCTTATCGGTATCTTTGGTAGCTAAACTAACAGGAAAAGCATCTACTCCTGAAAGTTTTTTGAATAAAAGTGACTTGCCTTCCATAACTGGGATGGCTGCCTCTGGACCAACATCGCCTAGACCTAAAACAGCTGTACCATCTGTGATAATAGCTACTGAGTTGCCGCGATTAGTAAAGTCATAGGCTTTGCTTTTGTCCTTAGCTATTTCCAAACTGACCTGCGCCACCCCAGGTGTATAAGCAATAGCGAGATCATGACTATTACCTATTTTCATCTTACCTTGTATAGCTATCTTACCACGCTTGCTCTTGTGTCTATCTAGTATCTCTCTGCGCGTATTCATAAGGTTATTTCTTTTTAGGTGCCCAGTCTGGAATTAATGGTTTATCACCTTGAATAAATTTATAAGCCTGCAGGGCTGCCTTGGAGCCTTCACCGGCAGAAATCACTGCCTGCTTATAGGTAATCTCAGTAATATCGCCAGCAGCAAAAATACCAGGGATATTGGTTTCATTGTTAAAATTAATTTTAATTTGATTGTGCTCATCTATACCAAGTCCTAATGGTATGAGCCACTTGGTGCTGGCTAAATGGCCAATTTCAATGAAAATTCCGTCAACTTTAATTTCATTCTCTTTGCCATCAATGTCAGTATAAACAAAAGATTCTACCCGATCTTTACCTTTTACCTCTTTGGCCTTGGCACCAAAAAAAACTTTTATGTTGTCAGCGTCGTGAATTTGTTGAGCCAAAACTTTTTCACCCTTAAATTTGTCCCCTCTGACAAACATATATACATGTTTGGCAATCTTAGACAAATACTCACCAGCATCCATAGCTGAATTGCCCCCACCAACTACTACTACATTTTTATCTTTATAGAGTGGTCCATCACAAGTAGCGCAATATGATATCCCTCGACCAGTTAGTTCTTTTTCTCCGGGCACATCTAAAGCGCGTGGTGTTAAACCAAAGCCTAAAATTATTGTCTTGGTCTTTATTTTTTTGTCGGTGATAGTTTTTACCACAAAGCCACCCTCTTCTCTTACGTCACTTTTGACAATCTCAGTCACTTCTTCAAATAAAAATTCTGAACCGGTACCAACAGCTTGCTCTTGAAATTTTTGAGCCAGCTCTATACCACCAATAGACTTAAAACCAGGATAATTTTCTATATCATCGGTCAGGGATAGTTGTCCACCGATGTCTTTGGATATTACCAAAGTCTTTAATGCTCGACGAGTAGTGTAGATAGCGGCCGTAAGGCCAGCTGGCCCAGCACCAACTATTACTACATCATAGACTTTTTCTTCCATATGTTTATTTTAAGTGTTCCTTTATTTTTTCCAACAAAACTTCTTTGCTCTGTAGGCCAACCATGTCCTCTACTGGCTTGCCAGCCTTAAATATTTTAAGAGTTGGAATACTCATTACTTGAAATTCTCCTGCTTTGTCCTTGTTATCATCTACATTAAGTTTAGCAACTTTAACTTTGCTGTTGTCGGCCATCTCCTTGGCTACGTCTTCGACAATTGGTCCTTGCATCTTGCAGGGCATACACCATGGTGCCCAAAAATCTACCAAGACAACTCCGTCAAACTCTTTTACTTCTTGATCAAAAATTTGATCTGTCAATTCTAGTGCCATATGTTTATTTATTAGTTAGTTAATTAAGTAATATTAAATAACACATCTACTAATTTTAATAACTCTTCTTTTTTTATGATCTTACTCTTATCATAACATCCCGAAACTTTGTCATCAACCAATAGCTTGGTGACGGAATCCATAGAAGCCCGGGCAGCCATAACCACAGAAATTATCTCTTTGATATCACGCTTTTCGTTATACATTTTTTCGACAGCCCTAACCTGACCTTCTATCCGATGAAGTTGAGAAATTATCTTTTCTGGATGGCAACTATTTTTATTCATAAGCATACCCTATGGGGGTATAGTAACATATCTTGTATTTTTGTCAAATAAAAATCCCTAGCCGTTGGCTAGGGTATGATCTAGCTAGGATCACCCAGAATATCAAAGACTGATTTTTCCCTGTCCTGACGACAAGGGCAGTCAAGAGGGTGCTCAGTGTCGGTATACGTCAGTTTGTAGGCAACGTCCAGAATTGCGCGGAGCATCGGCTCCTGCATCTCGGCCATAACCTCACCCACTGCTCGCCCGCTGTGTTTGGCTGGCGCCATGTTGGATACTCCGCAGAGCAAACCATAGGGTACTGCACCCTCGCCTGCCAGAACTGCTTCTGGAAAGGCCGTTGGCATACCAACTAGGTGCACTCCGTCCCTCTTACGGCGCTGGATTTGTCTGCCGGTTTCAAAACGCGGACCCCTGACACTATTGGCCCAGACCGCCGTAGAACTTGTGGTTGTTGAGGCAGCCAAAAGCCCCTGAAGGTAAGGACAGAGGAGCCATTCACTAGGACGGTGAAAAGCATATTTATCGCTAAAGCCACGCATCTCGAAGGTATAGGGGTCACCAATATAATCGTCGGCAAATCTAGGAGCAATGATGTCGCCCTGCCTATAACCACCCGTTTCGTAGTAGATGGCACCCACGGCTGAAGTGCCGAGAATACAGTCTACGCCGACAAGGCGAAGCAGAGTATACATGTAGGCTTGCCATTCGAGCTCATGAGGCAGAAGATAAACACCGCTGGATAGATGTCGACTGAGAAAATAAATATCAACTGCTTCTCCGGGTTTGACCTCGCGTGTGACCCGGTAATAGATAACGGGTCCGCCATAAGGTGTTATTCTCTCTGTAAGCTTTTCAACCCTGCATTTGGGATCCTGGCCAAACAAGTCCTGCATGCCGGTTCCGCCGTTTGCGCCGACTTTAATGTTTTTCAAGACAATCGCCTCCCTGCTTTGTTAAAGGAACTCATTGGGGAAATACCCATTTATATAACTACAATAACTGAGGTGTGTCAATTTACTCCTAATATAGGTGGGTTTTAAGTATTGACAAAAACTAAAAATTGTGATATACTAATATATCACAATCAACTCGTTCCTTTAGTCAAGGAGAAGACCATGAACTGGTTCACCCTATTCCTCAACCGCCTCGGTTGGTTAGTCAAAAAGGTTGGCATTATGCTGATCATCCTACTAGCCCTCGTGGTGTTGTACTACCGCATCTTCGCCCCAGCCATCACCGACGGTTGGACCTTTAAACCCATCCTCCAATCTCTTGTCCATTTGGCGGTATTTCTAGGAATCACCGCCACCTACCTGTTCTTCTTCTATATTACCACCTGGATTTTTACTGGTCGCACCCGCGACTTTGGCGGCAAATGCCCCCTTACCAGATGGTACATCATTTTCGCGATTTACAGCGTATTCTACGTTATTGCCCTCGGCAAGTACTTCGCGAATGGGCCCTGATCTTCGAGATCGGGGCCGCTTTTTTTGCCAAAATTAGCAAATATATAACTTTCTTGGCAGAATTAGAAACTATTTAATCCTCATCATTCTCATCTTCTATCTCTCCGACCAACTCCTCTAAGATATCCTCCATGGTAATCAGACCTAAAAGGTCTTCATTTCTCAAGACCAAGGCCATGTGGATTTTCTTACGTCTCATTTTATTAAAAACTAAATTTATTTTTTCATTTTCTTGAACCCTTATTATCGGTTGAATAAAATTTTCAATTTGCTGTTCTCTTTTATCACTATTTAAAACCTTTAATATATCCATTACATGAACATAACCTATAATGTTATCTTTGTCGTTATGATAGACCGGATAACGACTATGGGCTGTTTTGGCCATAAAATATGCAACCTGATCAACATCAACTTCCTCGTTTATAACCTCCATTTTATAACGTGGAGTGGCTATTTCCCTTGCCTCTACGTCATTGAGTTGCAAAACATTCATTATCATTTCATGTTCTTTAAACTCAATTGTGCCCTCTTCCACTGCCAGTCTACTTAGGGCCTTAAATTCTCTTTCTGACACCTTAGCGCCCGACTTTCCATTGGTTAAAAACTTCAACATTTTCTCTAAAATTAGCACAATTGGCCAAAATATAATTTGTAAAGCATACATAATTGGAGCAAACATTAAAGCAACCTTCTCAGCATTAATTTGAAAATACGCCTTAGGGTACATTTCACCAAAAACTAAAATTAAAAAGGTCATTCCTCCAGTAGCAATACCCGCGCCAATGTCACCAAATATTTTGATAGCAGCTACTGTGGCCAAACTAGCAGCACCAATGTTTACTAGATTGTTACCCAAAAGAACTATTACTAATAAACGGTTTTTATTCCTTAGCAATTTTGCTAAAAGGTTAGCATTATGTTTCTTGTGTAAAACCAGGGAACGAACCTTAGCTCGAGACAAAGAAAACATAGCAATTTCCATACCAGAAAACCACGCCGAAAGCATTAATAATATTAGTAAAAATATATATGTCATATCCTTGTATTAAAAAACAGCCCAAAAAAGGCTTTCCTATTGGCTTGGTTAAAAATATCTTGGGGACTAGGATCGTCTGAGGTGTTCATGTTATTATGATAACAAAATCTCTAAAAAATACTAGAGTCTGGTGACCCCACCAGGGCTCGAACCTGGATCCACAGCTTAGGAGGCTATTGTTTTATCCTGTTAAACTATGGGGTCTTTTAGTTTAAAATTAGACTAGATAAAGTGTCGTAATATATAATATACTTATACTTTGTTTCAGGCTATACATAGATATAAATAAAAAAAGTTTATACTTTTGTGAGATTGGTATTTTTTAGTACTGCTATTGTAGTATATTAACCCCTAAAAGTCCACAGCTTATATACATTATTATCTTTACTTATTCTAATTAATCAAGTAGTATTTAAAGGCCTAAATATAATTTTAACCTATAAAAATATGTTCAGTAAAAATGAAAATGCGCCAACCTCAAAAAGCGTAGAAACTATAATTGGTCCCTCAGTAAAAGTTGAGGGTAATTTTAAAGGAGAGGGCGATTTAGTAATAGAGGGTATCTTAGTTGGTACCTTGGATACTAAAAACAACCTTAAAATTGGACAAAATGCTGTTGTTGAAGCCGATATTAAGGCTAATAACGCTTTTATCTCCGGTAAGGTTAAGGGTAATATTACCACTAAGGGTAAGGTTGAAGTTACTAGCACTGCTATTATTTTAGGTGACATCAAGGCCCAGGTGATTTCTATCGAAAGCGGCGCTTTGATTAAAGGACAACTAAACATGCCTGTTGGTGATATTAAGGTTGAAGACACTCACTTAGAGCCAGGGGTTGATGAGCCCGAAGAAAACGAAGAATAAAATTTAAACTAGGAGCCTTATGTATCTTTACATTTATGACTCCTTCTTAAACGATAAAAAATACGCCGACCTTTTGATCAAAATAGAAAAGAGGATTACTGACTTGGGTATCAAGGGAAAGATCGCCCGTCTATCAATTCTCAAAAATATGAAAGAGTTGATCATCGACGGAGTTAAAGAAGGAGTAGAGACAGTTGTGGCTATTGGTAATAGTCAAACATTCGCTAGGGTGATAAACATCGTCGCTGATCTTGACGTTACCCTTGGTATGATCCCAGTCGACAATAATAATCCCATTGCTCGTGTCTTGGGAATCCCTCCAAGAACTTTAGCTTGTGAGGTTTTGGCTAGCCGTATCATAAAAAAAATAGACTTGGGGAAAATAAATAATTATTATTTTATCAACGCCGCTGAGATTGAAAACGGTGATGTCATAATAGAATACAGCGACTTTAAAGTTTCTCCTGTCACCACCAATAGTCGAGTCACTCTACACAACTTTGCCAGCAATGAGCAGCTGGGTGGTGCCTCCAGTCCGGTGGATGGAATCTTAGAGGCTGTGATTACACCTATCAAATCTACTATCTTGGGTAAGAAAAATATTAGTGGCACAGTTCTGCCGTTTACTAAAATAAAAATTGGTAGCGGTGGTGACGAACAAATCTCTATTTTAACTGACGAGCAGATCATCCTAAAGACCCCCGCTGAGGTAACAGTAGCTCCGCAAAAACTAAAGGTTATTGTTGGTAGCGACCGAAGCTTTGAATAAAATATTTATACAGTAATACAGCAAAAAACCCTTCTTTTAAAGGGTTTTTTATATTATGTAAGTTTTGGAATCTATTTTTTGTCAATTACTTCAACAGCTAATTCCTTCTTTTTAAAGCCTAGAACCATGTATTGTTGAACTATGGAAAAGGCGGTTGAGAGGAACCAGTAGAAGGTTAGTCCGGCCGGGAATTGTGAACCAATTACAATAGTAATAATTGGCATGATATAAAGCATCTGGCTGCTCATAGCACCAGCCATACCACCCTGCTTGTTCTTGCCCATCAACATTTTGGATTGCCAAAACTGAGCCAAGCCAGCTAAGACTGCCAAGACAATACTTTTTTCTGATAGGTCTAAAAATCCAAAGGCCACTGGTTCAAGAATGCCTGGGTTGCTTATAAAAGAATAGAGGGCACTCATAGCATCGTCTTTGGTCAAACCATCCAAAAAGACTCTGTAGATAGCAAACAAAAAAGGAAGTTGTATCAGAAGAGGTAAACAAGTTGAAAGGGGATTAACTTTTTTCTCTTTGTATAGAGCCATTAGCTCTGGACCCATTTTTTCCTTGTCGTCTTTATATTTTTCTTTTATCTTTTCTATCTCCGGTTGGATAGAAGATAAATTCTTCTGTGCCTTGATTGATTTCTTTGATGGAATATATAGAAACAGTCGAATGATAAAAGTAAGTACAATAATAGCCACGCCCAAATCTTGCCCGGGTATATTATTGTAGAGCCAAACCAAAAGATTGAATATTGGTTGGTAGAAAATAATAAAAAAAAGTTCCATTTATTTTTTGTAGTTAATTATTTTACTGGATCTTGTCCGCCACTAGTAAATGGGTTGCAACGCAATACTCTCCAGATAGTCATCACCCCACCACGTAAGGCTCCGTGCTTATCAATGGCCTGGTGACCATATTCTGAGCAATGAGGATAAAACTTACAATACCCGTGAGGATAGTAAACCTTAAACCAACCCGAATCAGGGGATAGAGTCTTTTGATATAAACGAATTAATTTTAATAGAGTATATTTTAACATCTGGCCTTAATTATAGATTTTCATCTTAGAAAAAGCAAAGTCTAGTTGTTTTCTTACAGTGACAAAATCCAAGTCAGCCGCTTCTTTTTTGGCTATAATTAGCAAAGAATAACCAACTTCGATTTTTGGTAATAGTTCTCGAACAGCTTCACGCATCCGCCTCTTGACCTGGTTTCGTTTTACCGCTCGTTTATCTACTTTAGTAGAAACCACAAAACCAATCCTAGCTTGCTCTTGCTTACTGTGCTCAAATTTAATAATATATTGAGGTAAAAAAAAGGTTTTACCCGATTTGAGCAACCTTTTTATATCCGTATCTAAATTTAAACGATTGGCCTTAGTTAACATAAGGGCCTATTTTATAAGGATTTATGAGTTGACAGTAAGACTAGCTCTTTTTTTAGCGCGACGACGCTTAAGAACATTGCGTCCTCCTGGAGTAGCCATCCGTGAGCGAAAACCGTGTACTTTCGCACGTTTTCTTCGTTTTGGTTGATAAGTTCGTTTAGTTGCCATAAAATATTATAAGCTCTTCAGAATTAAAATAACGTAGAAAGGGTAACACATTTCTCTTATTTTGGCAAGGGTATATATTTATCCATTTTTGTAAACATTTTATTAACATTTTATTCACTTTATAAGCATTCTTTAAACTATCTATTTGTGATATAGTTTAAAGCGTACCCTTATTTTATAGGTAAAAATCCATGCAAGATAATGAAAAAATTTGGCAAAGTGTCCTCGCAGAGTTAGAGCTCTTGATATCCAAGGCTAATTTTACTACTTGGTTTAAAAATACCTTTGTAGACGAGGTTAATAACCAAGAGGTTATAGTTGGGGTACCAAATGCCTTTACTAAAGTTTGGTTGGAAAAAAAGTATCACGATCAAATAGCTTCTGTTTTGGAAAAAATATTATCACAAAACAATCTACAGGTTATCTACAGGGTCAAAATCAAGGAAAAAGAAGCTAGTATTAGCAAAAACGTACAAAAAAATACTGAGCAAAAACAAGGTCCTGTGAATAACTTATCCCACAGTAATAACCCTAAACCTATCCAAAAATTTGGTCTAAACAGCTCTTATACTTTTAATAGTTTCGTTGTTGGCCCAGGAAATGAACTAGCTCAAGCTGCTGCTCACGCGGCTGCCCAAAAACCAGGGGAAATCTATAACCCCTTATTTATCTACGGCGGTGTTGGCCTAGGAAAAACCCACCTTATTCAAGCGGTGGGTAATTATATTTTAGCTAAAGATCCTAGTAAAAAACTGCTTTACATCAACAGTGAAAAATTTACCAATGACTTTATTTATGCCATTAAAAGTGGCAATACTGATAAATTTAAAGAAGCTTATCGTAATATTGATGTTCTACTTATAGATGATATCCAATTTATAGCCGGAAAAGAACAAACCCAAGAAGAGTTCTTCCATACTTTTAATGCCCTGCACCAAAATAATAAACAAATAATTATTTCTTCTGATCGTCCGCCCAAGGCTATCCCAGCCGTAGAGAGTCGCCTAATATCTCGTTTTGAGTGGGGGATGATTGCTGATATATCTTTCCCGGATTTTGAAACTAGGGTAGCCATCTTAGAAACAAAGTGCCAAGAAAAGAACTACCCCCTTGATAAGGACATAATTGATTATGTTGCTGAAAATATCCAAGAGAATATCCGTGAACTCGAAGGGGCACTAAACAGAATAATTGCCTTCCACCAACTTAATAATACCCGCCCCAGTCTTGAAAGTGTAAAAGCTATTATGGGTGGTATTTCTACTAACCCCAAAAAAGCTGGCTTAACAAGCAAAAAACTTTTACACGTTGTTTCTACTTTTTTTGATATAAGTTTAAGTGATCTTTTGGGTTCAAGTCGCAAAAGAGAGTTGGTGGTACCACGACAAATATCAATGTATCTTATGAGAGAGGAACTCAAGGCCTCTTATCCAAACATAGGACAAGATATTGGTGGTCGCGACCATACCACCGCCATGCACGCTTGTATAAAAATTAATACATTATTAGAGTCTGATGAAAAAATGAAAAACGACATTGCTGTACTTAAACAAAAAATATACGAGTAAGGTGTTAATAAAACTTTCATAAGTCTGTTTAAAACTAAAGTGTAAGTTGTTGAGAAAGATCCCCTTATCCACCGAAAAAATATTTTTAAAACTTATCCACCGAAAAAAGAAGAATAGTACACAGAAAGATCTATACTTTGTCCACTGAAGAAAAGGTTTTAAAAAATAAAAAACCTTAAATAAAAATAATTTTTCCAAACCTTTATTAACATATCAACAAGACCTACTAATACTACTATATTTAATAAAGAAAACTAACTAACAAATATATGAAAATAGTTTGTACACAGGAAAACTTAAATAAAGGCCTCGGGTTGGTTTCACATATTGCCAACAAAAATTCCAACCTACCAATTCTAAACAACGTGCTCTTAAAAGCAAAAAGGGATGGTCTAACTTTAATTACCACTGATTTAGAAATTGGAATAAAGGTTTTTGTTAGAGCCAAAATAGAGGAAGAGGGGGATTTTACCGCCGACGCCAAACTATTAAATAGTTTTATTTCTTTATTACCAAGAGAAAATATAAATTTAGATTCAGAAGAGGATAGTTTAAAAATAAGAAGCGCCAATCAAGAAACAGATATTAAGGGTTTAGAGGCTGAGGACTTTCCTCTTATTCCAGATGTAGAAAAAGAAAACGAAATAGAGCTTTCCGCAATGGAATTTAAAAAGAGTTTAAGTCAGGTTTTACTTGCCGCCTCTCTTGATACTTCCCGGGTAGAAATAAATGCTGTTAATTTTAAATTTAAACC
>CALDOH010000119.1 GCA_937912185.1 uncultured bacterium
CCCAGAAAGTAACGTAAGGAATTTTTTGTTTAACACACTCTTCTATTAAGGGTTCGATTACTTCTTTGGCAGCCTGTTGGTGGCCTTTAACGGCGGGTAGACCTTTGGCTTTGGCCCAACGGCGGTTGCCGTCCATGATTATGGCCACGTGGTTTAAGGGTGCTTGCATGAAGGATATTTTATCAGATGAGGGGATCGTGTTGAAAGCCGATGATGGTGGAGACTAATCTGACTATAAGGAAACTGACTAGAACAATAACCAAACCAATAAAGCCGTTCAGAAGTCTGCTAGAGGCGGCGGCGGTTTTTTTAGGGTCACCACTGGAAAACATGTAGTTCCAGCCAGCAATAACGAGATTAATAAAAAAGGCTATACCGGCAAAGAAGATTAGAAGATTAATGATGCTGAAGCTGGCACCAGAACCGCCTTTGTTGGTTAAGATATCTGCCAAATTGCTATCGGGATTAATATTAGGGACATATTTTTGGCTGATTGGTTTAAGGGTGTTTATTATGCTCATATTTTTTAAAAACCTGGTATGGCTAGTATTTTAACACCGATGAGGTTAAGAAGAACTATGGAGAGGATGATAAACAAAAGGCCGGAAATGGCGGAGCCGATGATTTCTTTGCCTTGGTTTAGTTTGTCTGGGTTGCCGGCAGAGGTGGTAACAATAAAAGTACCGTAAAGAATTAAGAGTAAGGCAATACCACCACCTAGACCAATGGCTAGCTGCAAAATACTACCCACGAAACCTCCCGAACCTACGTCAGTAGAGATGCAGCCTAAAGCGGTATCAATTTCGTTTGTGCTACAACTACCTTGAGGGGATGCGGCCATGGCAGACTTTATTAAACTCATGAAGGTTATTATACAAGTAATGGGTTAAAATGGGTTAGAGAATGAAAAGATTAATTTTGGTGGTTTTATTGCTGGTTTTAACTGCTGGAGTAGTTAAAGCGGTTAATTGTAATGGGAATGATGATTGTAATAAACTACAGGATGAAATAAATGAGTTGTCACGAGAGGTGTCTGTTAGATCGGTGGCTAACGAGAAAAATGCAGATGAGATGCGAGGTTTGCAAACTAAGGTTAAGGGCTTGCAGGTTCAGATAAGCCAGTCGGAAAAGGATCTTGCAAAATTAGAAGAAGATTTGAGAACCAGAGAAGAAACGGCAATGGTTCAGTACAAGGTGCTGTCGGTAAAGACCAGGGAGTTTTATAAAAGTTTAAGAAGTAAGTCAGTTTTAGCATTTCTGTTTTCGTCTTTAGATGCGGGGGAGATTAGTAGGAATTTGGCGTACAGATCACAGACACAAGATCAAGATAGGCAGATAATTTTGCAGATATCTAGAGAGATTATTGGAATTGAAACAGATAAGATTGCCTTGGAAGAGCGAAAAAAATACCTGGCTGGTTTATCTAGTCAGCTTGATAAACAGGCCAAGTTTTTAGAGGGGGAGGTGGCTGGAGTGAGTGAGTATATAGGTAGCTTAGAGGGAAAAATTGCTGCTTTGTCTGCTAAACAGCAGTCGATTTTGTCTGAAAAGGCGGGTACGTTTCAAACAACGGTAGGAGATGTTCCTTTGGCGGATGATCCAAATTCTAGACCAGACTATAACCCTGGGTTTTCACCTGCCTTTGCGGCATTTTCTTTTGGGGCGCCACACTATAAAGGTATGAGTCAGTATGGAGCTTTTGGAAGAGCCAAGTCTGGTCAGAGTGCTGAAGATATATTGAGGGCATATTATGGTGGTGGGATAGAGATAAGAACGGTGGATACGAATACCCAAATATCGGTTGACGGTTATAGAAGTTACTCAATTGAAGAGTATGCAAAGCGAATTTATGAGATGCCGGCATCGTGGGGAGACCAAGGAGGAATGGCTGCGTTGGAAGCGCAAGCAATAGCTGCCAGGAGTTATGCTTTGGCAAGAGGAGGTTCTATTTGTGCT
>CALDOH010000120.1 GCA_937912185.1 uncultured bacterium
AGGGGCCACCTCTGGCACCCCAGCACCCTTTAAAGGATGTAGCTTACCGGCCTTATCCTTCACCAGCAAATTATCAGTCCAGTTATTTTGTCCTTGAACTGACTGTTTTTGATTATCATCTAAGTTGGGCATTTTTGTTTGTGTAATTTGTATATATTATAACATATTTATGTATTCAAAGCCAATGATTCTACCAAATAAAAAAACTCCCGCTTAGCGGGAGTTAATATTATAAAATTTTAAACTCTTTCTACGTATTCTCCAGTATCTGTGTTTACAATTACTTGATCACCTGACTTAATAAACATTGGTGTCCTAATCTCAAGGCCAGTCTCTAGGCTAACACTCTTAGTGGCTGCGCCAGCACTATTACCCTTCACTCCTTCAGGAGCACTATCTACTAGTAAGGTTACTTTGGTTGGTAAAGCAACTGATACCGGCTTATTGTTGAAGGTCAAAACTTCAACTTCTTGTCCTTCCTTGAGATATTTTTCCATATCACCAATTACTTCTTGATCAAATTCAAATTGCTCAAAATCTTCGTTGTCCATAAAAGCAAAATTATTACTTTGCTTATACAAAAAATTGGCTTTGCGACGGGCAATGTCAGCCTCCTCAATGCTATCAGATCCAGAAAAGGTTTTTTCTAAAGTAGAACCACTGACTAAGTTCTTTAGCTTAGTCTTTACAACTGCTCCACCACGAGCTACCTTGATATGTTGAGAAGCTACTATTTGATAGGGTTCATTATTTACAGAAATGATGCCCCCTAATTTTAAATCACTGAGTGACAACATAATTTACTTTGATACAAATGGAAGGAGGGCCATAAAACGAGCTCGTTTGATAGCGGTAGCTAATTGCCTTTGATGTTTAGAACAAGCACCACTACGTCTTTTTGGCACAATCTTACCATAAGATGAAGTAAACTTTTCTAACCTCTGCCAATCCTTATAATCGATAGAGGGGGTGTTATTTACACAATAATAACAATATTTAGTTGTTTGCTTTTTATGCATATTTATGAAAATTATAATTTATTAAAAAGGAATGTCTTCAATGCTAATTTCTTCCTCTGGTTCAGAACTTTTATTGCCTGGACTTGGTTGAGAAAAATCATCTTCTTTAGCCTTGGGTGATGGAGAGGTTTGATTGGAAGAATTATCATATGAAGTACCATCCCCTGCTCCGGCTCTGTCAAGCATAATCATATTTTCAGCAATAATCTCAGTACGATAACGCTTGATACCATTTGGATCATCCCAAGATCTAGTCTGAAGACGTCCTTCAATATAAACCTTACTGCCCTTTTTTAAATACTGGCTACTGATTTCAGCCAAACGACGCCAAGCGACTACATTATGAAATTCAACTTTTTCTTGTTTTTGACCACTTTGATCTTTCCAAACTAGATTGGTAGCTATAGAAAAAGATGTGACATTTTGACCATTGGTAGTAGTCCGCATCTCTGGATCACGTACTATATTACCAATAATCATTGCTTTGTTTAAATTCATATGATTCTCTTAATGATTTATTAAAGGTCCTTGTCTAAAATTTCATCCAATTGCTTATCAATGTCATCTAAATTAACCTTCACACCTTCCCGTTTCTTTTCAATTTCAACCGAAGTTTTTTCTGATTTAAGCTCGGGTCTTATTGCTGGAGCAGCTGCTTTTGGCTTGCCTGTGCCAGATTTTGCTGCTTTGGCACTTACTTTGTCCTTTTTGATGAGCAAATGACGCAAGATGTTATTGTTGTGCTTCAACTTTACGTCAAAATCAGCCAGACCTTCTTTTTCCTCAGCTTCAAATTCCAAGAAAACATAAAAGCCATGCTTTTGTTTTTTGATAGGATATGCCAATTTCTTGCGACCAATGGAATATGGTTGCTTGGTAATATTGGCATTCAATTTTTTGAGATTATCCAAAATTTCCTGTTCAACAGTTTTGTGTTCTGTCTCAGGAACATTTGGACCAATAATAAATGATAGTTCGTACTTCATAGTTTGATTTAATTACCTTGAGTTTTGACCCAAGGGTTCCGCCTTTTAACGGAGCGTGGTTAATTAAATAAGTTATAAGAAACTTTCGAAACTCTAACATAAATGCCTGGACAAGTCAATATTTTCTAAAATACATTGCTTTAAATTACTTTTTAAACTATCATATAGGATATGAAATATATATTTATATTGGGTCAGTCACCTGACTTGGCAAAACAAGAAATACTAAGTATTTTGGCTAATGATAGCGAAAAAATTATCACAATTAGCCAAAATTTTATTTTAGCCGAAAGTGACAAATCAAGTGACCAGTTAATTAAAATACTGGGCGGTACCATTAAAATAGCCCTCCTAGTAGACAACTTGAAAGATCTGGGTGAATTAGACGCCGGCAAATGGGAATCTTACTTGACCAAACAACTAAGTGAGGAGAAGAAAAATCACTTTGGTTTTAGTATTTATAATGGCTCTGCCAAAGAATACCAAAAAATTTCTCAAGTAGCCCTACAGCTAAAAAGAAAGCTTAAGGACAAATACCGAGTTCGTTTTGTTACTAGCAAAAGAGAAGAGCTCTCCTCTGTTATTGTCGCTAAAAATGATTTACTGGGAAATGAACTAATCATCATAAAGCACTTGGACGAAAATAATACAGAATATTTATTGGGGCTAACCCAAAGCGTCCAAGACTTTGAAGCTTATGGTAAACGTGATTTTGATAGACCTGGTAGAGATAGTAAATCTGGTATGCTACCACCAAAGCTAGCTCAAATGATGCTCAATCTAGCTGGGCCAAACAGAAAACTTAATTTGCTCGATCCCTTTTGTGGTTCTGGGACTATTTTGCAAGAAGCATTACTCATGGACTATCAAACAATCTATGGTAGTGATCGAGAAGAAAAGGCTATTGCTGATAGTCGGACTAATATCGATTGGCTAAGGAAAAATTTTCCGACAAAATCCAGAGTAGAAATTGAAAAAATAAACGTCAAAAATCTAAATGAACACTTTAAAGATAAGAAAATAGGCTTGATTGTTACCGAACCATTCATGGGTGATGCCCGTTTTGTAGTTAAGCAAAGTAGGATTGAAGATTTATATAAACTAAAAGCAGATTTACAAGAACTTTATAGTGAGAGTTTTCATCAATTCAAAAAAATACTAACAAAAAATGCTAAGGTAGTCTTTGTTTTCCCCATATTCAACATCCGTGGTGAAAAACTCTACACCCTCAACAAAAAGACATTAACCGATATTGGCTTTACTATAATAAAACCGGATATAAAATCCGGAAATTTATCACCCGATGGCAATATAATATACAATCGACCTGGACAAAGGGTGGAAAGAGAAATAAGTGTTTGGCAAAATAAATAATCCCGCCTTAGCGGGATTTTTTTATACACTATTTGCCCAAACTATATTTTCTCCGTTGACCTGCAACTCACGCCACTTGAGTTGTCCATCACTCTCATCAAGATAGATTATCTGCCCAGAACTAGAAACCAAGTTGGTCAAATAAAACGCCCACAAAGTAGCTTCTTGGCTATCCAAACGCAACTTATCTTCCAGCATCATCTCTAAAAATAAACGCCTAAGCAATAATTTGTCTACGTTTTTTACCAACCAATTATCTAAATCCCCTGCATATTTACCACCATAGCGGATATTAACAAAACGCTTTAAAATACTAAAAAACCTACTATCTTCCTTAAGCATCATATCAAGATGCTTTCTTTCTACTAGCAACTTAAGACAAGCTAAGGTCTTTTCCTTGTCTTGTAGGCCGATCGCCTGCCATAATACATCCCTTACTTTTTTGATATCATTATTTGCCTCAGACAAAATAAAATCTTGAGCCAATATCTTTGTCTCCAGAGAAAATAACTTTTGCTTGAACTGCTCTACAATTTGCTCAATGTCTATTGCCTCCTCGGTTTCCTCATTCTCTTCTTTGAGTGCTGGCTCAGAGATAATAAGTGTACTACCATCAAGATGGAAATCCATCTCCACCTTATCATCATAAGAAATTATAAAAAAACGCAAAGATTCTTTTTCTGCTGGTCGCAAAGATAACACATTTGGACTTTTGGCCAGATACTTAGCCCTATCCAAAGCATTGTGAAAACCTGCTCCTAAAAAATGAATATAATCAGTCAACCAATTATCAACACTAGGACTAATTGATTTGCCTTCTTTGTCAGTAATCTTTCTAGAACTCAAACGAAGAGTTTTGAAGTCGTCATATTCTAACAACATATGTTCCAAAACACCCGTAGCTCTGCCCGGAAATACTTTTGCTTGTAAAACTTTTTTATGAATATGTCTAGGTTTTGGCACTTTACCACCCAAACGCAATACAAGTCGATGAACAGTCCCCAGATGATCTTCTAGGGGCCACAATATATTTCTGGCAATATACAAACTAATTTCTCTTAAATCAAGATACTTGGCTCTTTCTATTTCTTCCAATCTTTGTGGCAAGTCCAGAGGCTCGATTTTTTGTAAATATATATCATCTAATAAATCCAAAACAAACTCAATCTGTTTACGATCAAGATAATATTTTTTGAAGAGATCTTTATTAGCCTGAAAAATTTCCTCGCTAAAAATAAGCTCTTTTACCTCTTCTGGTAAATCTTGTATTTTATCAAAAGCCATTTTTGTTTTTATTTCTCAAAATATATCTAAGTAAGATCTATGCCATGTTTTTCTTTCAAAGCATCCAACAAAGCGGCACCTCTTCCACCAGCAGATGTAGCTACTGTCAGTAGCTCTGTTTTTATTTTATCGAGCGCTTCAGGTCCAATTGAAGCTGCCTGATCAGCTGTTAATTTGCTAACCACAAAGTTAGCAAAGGCAACCTTATCCAATGCAGCTCCGGTTGGTGTGAAGGCCTGCTCAGCATAAGGTAAACTATCTTTAGCTAAATCTTCTCGAGTAGCACCAGCGGCAACCTGCACATCAAAACTCTGCTGTATTTGAGCATTATTTACATATTTTGAACCTTTCTGGGTCAATACATCAAGATTTTTACCAGCTCCCATTTGCGCACTGACTACAGCTTGTTTTTGACTGTCATCTGTAGATCTAGATAAAAATTGAGTGGTTTGTTCGGAATTTAAATTTTTAGCTATAGCCAAGAAAGCCTCATTGTCTACTGTTGCTCCAGCAGCATTAGTCCTTGTAGGCTTCATCTTGACCAGAGCATCAATGTCAAATTTTGTCTCGGCTCTAAATTTAGCCACTGCTTCACGCTGAGCCGGTGGAGCAGCTGACATAACTGATGTAGCATGTTCAGCAGAGTTGTTGGCCAAGAGCATCATACGACCAGTACCAACTGAGCCTTTTTGCAAATTACCAGCTCCATCAAGAACGTCCCTTTTCTCAGGAGTCAAAGATGTATCTGCGCTAGGATCATAAGCAGCCAAAGCCTCCATAAAGCTATCTTTATCTTTGGACGACATACGATCTACAGTAGTTTGCTGAGCCTTAGGATCTTGCTGCAGAAATACCCTGACGGCCGCTTCAGCATTTTTATCCAAACCAGTAGCCGCATCAACGGCACCAGCAAAACTCATCTTTGAGAAAGTATCCTCTACTCCATTTTTATCAACATTAGCCTGCACTGACTCTGCATCATTAGCCGTAGCAACTCTAGCTTGTAATTTAGCAGCATCCTCAGTATTTCCCTGAAATTTAAGTGCCTCGATACCTTTTCTAGCTTCATCAGGCGTAAAAGCAGCTCCACTAGCCAACTTCTCTTTGGCAACCATAGCATCACCAATCTTGCCCCCCTTGCTCTGGGCATAGGCCAATGGATCTCTGACGCCCTCTTTGCCTTTTTCAGCGTGTTCACTCTTACGTTGTCGTCTACCAAGCTCGGCTGCTTCCAATCTTGCCCCCCATTGTTTGACAACACCTGGACCATGCTGAGCCATCTGAGAGCCAATAACACCTCTACCTACACGGCTAAGACCAGCCTTCATCATACCTTCGCCGCTAGTCCCCTGCCAAGCAAGCTTAGCTCCGCCAGCAACCCCTTTGCCAGCCAAGCGAGCCGTACCACCAGCAGCTCGTTTACCCATTCTAGTGGCCATTCCTTTAGAAGCTGCCACGGCTGTGCCAGCTAAGGCAGCACCAGCGACGCCTGAAGTCTGAGTCATCTTGATGCCAGCAAGTAAAATGGCTATGCCAACTATAAAATTGATCATGTTAGCAGGGGTGGCTGCTTCACTAACAGAGTTGACTTGTGCACCGTTATAATCATTAGCGCCCTCACCAAAGCTTTCGTTGATTGTACCATTACCAACAATAGCAAAGGCTAGCCATAGGAAAAAAGCTAAGGCTGGACCAGCAAACAAATTGCTACCTAATTGCTCAGACCATTGACTGAAATATTTTTCTGATTTAGGAAAAGTAAATGATACAAAGGCCAAAGGAGATAAAACTATTAGTATCCATAGGGTCACAATCCTCATAACCAAGATAGCTATCAGAGCCATTATTACAATTACTACTATAAACAACATAATCGCTGCTAGAACAAACATTCCCACTTGATTCCAGTCAGGAGCGCCAGTACCTACACTCAAAAGCTTTTGTAGGCCTAGGGCAATAGTTAGATTGCCAGCAGATAGAGATTTTATTACATTGACGAAAGTCAACATAATAATCTGGGAAAAATCAATTAATACACCAACAATGGTTCGACTAAAGTTGATAAGAATAGCCATAATAATAAACCTCTTGAGTAGCTGTCGATAACCATAACTCTGCATTTTCAAAACTGTAGCAAAAGCAATTATCAACAAGATGACAATGAAAAACATATTACAAAGATTACGTACGGTCGTCCAACCAATAATCACCCCCGCTTCTCGGGTAAAATTATTGTATTGAGCGATAATAGGCAAAAGCCACAGTTCCAATTGTATCACTTCTTTAAGTGGTACTATTACACCAGCATAAACTGCCTTTACTATAAACTCTGCCACAATACTATCAAAGGCAGCAGCAAAAACAATTTTAGGAACTGCTAAAAATGTGATTACTAAAATTGAAAGCAATAGAGTTGACTTTCTTCTCCTTTTATAAAATAAACTTTTCATATTGTATTTAATTTTCATAAACTATCACCCAACCATCAAATATTTCATATTCATACTCTCCCCAATTATCCTCAAGTCTTACATTTGGTTTATAGCAAGAAGCATTGGATATCGTTGGCTTAGCATAAGATAGCCCCTCTATGGTGATATTGGTACCATCGCATAAATCGCTTGGATTATACAAGTAGGTCTTATAAAATACTTTATAACCCTGATGACAAGCGCCTTCGGTACCACCAAATCCTTGGAGGCTATTAGGTACACCAGGCATCTCCATCTCTGGATTACAGACTGGCAAATTATTTTGATATTTACCTGTATTACCAGTTGATGCACCATCACCCCAATACATCATCATATTCCTAATAGGCATATGATCTGGATGAGCGTGATAGAAAAACCTAGTAGTAGTAAAGACTGATCCGCCACTACCAACTATACTTCCGTTAATTTCATTGTTGACGCTAAGACCTTGCACTACATTGCTGGATGCATCATAACACAAACCACTAGCACAAACTGCCAGCACCCTTGGTGAAGAATAATAGTTACCAACTGCTGGTCGTGCATAGTCTGGCCAGAAAATTGTAGTTCCAGCTGGTCTAACATACTGACTACCATCCCACAACAGAGAATATGATTCTCTAAACAAATGAGCAATACGATCCCGAACAGAAAGGTCATTGTATGTTTCTGCCCCTGGAGCTGTAAGTGGATTTATATTATTGCCCCAGCAACTCCAACCAGCGTTGTTAATACAACGACAAGCCGCGCCATTACAACCAAAGAATGGTACTGTTTCAAGCGGTACATTAAAGTTTACACTTTCTGATGGTAGCCTAATCTGCACTTGGCTGGTGACGTTTACCAAAGAAGTTGGATAATATGATCCACCAAAGGCATAACCAATGGTAGTAGTAGCCAAAACTGGACCAGCTGGTGTAGATGATGGCGTCAAGATATAGCTATAATGAAGCTCTGCTCGCCAAGCAGCCGGTGCACTTAGAGAGGTTGGATCATTAAGAGAATATAATGATGAAGAATACGGAACTCCATTTACAGTAGATGAAGCAGTATTGCCATACCAAAAGGACCAAGTTGAAGTAGCACTATAGTCATAGGTATCTTCTCGGGAAGCCCACCAAATATCAGTTCTTACCTTTGACTCAGGGTCATCACCAGTTGGATGAAGCTCAATTAAACGATTACAAGACTGATAACAACCTGCTTCATCTCCCCTATCATTACAGTGAGTGGCTGGTACTACTTGAGCCGGATAACCAGCGCCTCCATAAACATAATAATTATAGGATAATGGGTTACACAATCTTTCAGTAGCGGTATTTGCTATTTGGTGCTGATATTGGTTGCTAGCATTACCTGGATCCCAACAAGTGCCAGCTATAGTAGTCGTTGAACTGGTTGGCATTTCAATAAACTGACCACCAATAATACCACCACCAGATGAATTTACACCTTCATCAAAGAAATAAAGCTGAAGAGTGCCATCAAACAAAGAATTCAAAGTAGCTACTGTGGTAATCGGGCTATTCAGGGCTACACCAATAAAATCAGTTGACCTAAATAATGAATCAGTATTAACACAGGGTGTTGTATCATCATTCAGACAGCGAACAGCTTCATTTCTAATGATTGTTGCCAAGCCAAGACCAGTGGCATAATTATGGCCACCATCACTGATAGGGTCAACTGCTCCATAGACATTATAAGTTGAACTGTGCAAGAAACGCTCTGTCAACAAAGCCCTGGAACCCTCATCTTCTAAAGCAGCTGCTCTTATCTTTGAACCAGCGGGCACAACTACCAACTCGGAACAGCGCAAACCAGAAGAAGTGGAAATAGTAGCGCCACAATATATTCTATCAGTTTCAGTAGTAAAGTCTGTTGAAACTGCACAAAGTTGAACATAATTTCCATAAGGATCTAGATACCCAGCTGTATCATAATTGTTGTATAGACCCTGACTAGGTACGGCTACATCTTGAACTGGATACCAATTATTACAATAATGAGCATAGTTGTTATCATCAGATTCAACTGGTGTATACCAATCTTGTTCATAACAAATACCTGGCCAATTAATGTAAGTCTCTATCTTTCTCACCGCGTCACACTTACCATCTGGCGGGAATGAAGGTCCTGGAGCCGGACCACAATTGACATCTCGCTCACAAGGTGAACCTACCACTGGGTCCCCTATACAAATTTCAAAATCATCTACAATGGTAGTATCTGGATCATCATAACAATATTGATCACCTGGACCCAAAATACCCGAGGCATCCATAACTCTAGAACAGGTGCCGGGATGAATTGGGTAATCTTCGTCTATTTGAGTTGGGTGGTCTGTCGGATAATAAAGTATATTCTCTCCATATCCATAAGTCACCTTTTTATAACCAAACTCACATCTATCTCCATCGGTATAACACAAGTTAGCACTACCATAGCCTAAGGTTCTTTCACCGGTAGAACTTTTAACAGAAATTGGGAAAGGAGAGTCATATACAGAATAACCACGAGTAGCAGCCGGAACTACATAAGATTGACGACTATAGTCAGGTGTTATCCAGCAAATTTCGTCCTTACAAAGACCAGTATTTATCCACTGATAATAACCATTTTCAGAATTCCAACCATCTACTGGAAAAGCACTACAAGCTGTAAGGTCGGTGCTTGGTGTGCCATCAGCATTGTAGATACCTGTCTCACAAATAGTACTAGTTGATTTGTACATTAATTTGAAATCTGGAATATCATTAGAACCGAAATTATAAACACTAAGTTCGCCAGCTGGAAGTAGATTTGGTGCTGAATACCCTGTAAAATCCCAGTCAGACCACTGTAGATGATCGTTAGGACCATTGGCTCTAGTCTGGTAAACACGATGAGTTAATGGAGCAATTGGAGTATTAGAATCCCAAGTAGCACATTTACTAATGCCGCCACGAGAATCATATTCAATACAAGTGTCTAGCTCATCACAAATATTATCATAGGAATCTGTTGCTGGATTATAAACACTATTTGAAGCCTTACAAGCTAGCCACTCAGAACACTGCCTACTCTTTCTAACTTTTATTAATTTATTTGAACTGCAGCCTGAATCACCAGAATCACAAGTTACTGGATTAACTGGTTCATCAAAAAATGTATTGTTGTCATAAGTAGAGGTCGTATGATAGACAGTAGTAACTTGAGTATGCTCTGGGTCCCAGTTATTTTCTTCATAAAGAAGCACGCAGCCACTATTTCTATCAACCTGCCCATAGCAAGAAGTCTCATCTATATTTTCATTTTCATAATAATAGTATGTCTGACATGGTCCACCATACAACCAACCAGTAGCCAGACCAGCTGATATAGCACCAGCACAATCCAAGGCCCGATTATTGTATATTGGATAACCCACACACCTGCCCACCGTAACATCGGTATCTGTTTCTTCAACTCTACAAGTAGTTGCCGTCATCTCATATGGATCCACTGGGTCCTTATAGGCAGTGCAAAGATTCTTATCAACAGGACAATGTGCTGCCCAATAAGTACCACTAGGATTAGTTGGTTGACGCGGTATCAATCCGCTATAAGGCAATTCAAAATCTTCTGGTGTATAAGTAAAATCCCCGTTATCAGCACAACCTATTGGATCGTCAGCAGCCAACGAATCATTTTTGAACCAACCAGTATATGGAATCTGCTCACCGGTAGTAATAATATTAACTATGGCGTTCCTCTTGAAAGTACAGGATATACTTCCTGGATCTTTAAAGAAATAAATACCCTTGTCTGAATTATATTCTTCACAGTATAAAGCATCAGACGTACATAAGGTAGTAGCATAAAGATCTGGATTGTTTAATCTATGTACCGTCTCATAATCACTTATAGCGTCAGTTGATCTATTTACCTCTGGTAAACCGAGCATTTGGCAACCCTTTTCACTGGCTGCACAATACTTACCAGCGTCAGGAACCAAATAATCTAGATTGTCTTCTGGAACTGTTAGTTCTGAGTAGTCACCAATATTGAATGTTTCCTCAAAAGGATTAGTAGAATTATGAGTATCAATTACCGGGCTACAGCCAATTGCCTCTTGACGACATAGCTTGTCAAATGATTTTAAATCATAGTCCTTTCCGTTCAAATCAATATATGATTGACAACCTAGGTGGTAACCTACATAAGGATCATCACAACTAAGTGGTGTCTCCCATGAATCTTTTACTAAGTATAAATTCTCACTGACCTCTTTTAAATTTACGTTATCAAAATATACCCGATCAGCGGCATCAATAATAAATTCTATCCTAGCCTCTGCCATAGCTATGCCTGCTATATCAGCTACTGGAATATTAATCTTATAAGACCTCCACTCACCACCCTCTAAATTGTTAAAATCTCTAATCGGATATGTAGTAGCTAAATCTCTAAAACGTAGCTCCATAAAGTCCACATTACTATTGGCCTTCATCCACCAAGAAAGTGTGTACTCTCTATCTTCTCTTAATATATCAGCTATATCACGACTAACATCTGTCAAAACGCCAGCTACGACCGTAAACTCCATAGAATGACCGCCATTCATAACTGACTCTTCTGATACATCCAGACTACCAAGACTTGAATCCCAAGGTGAGTAGCTTCCTTCAAATTGATCCTCAAAAACCGTCCTTAGATTATTACCAGCGTTACCCTTATAAATACGGCAACCATCAAATTCAGCTGAACAAGAGGTGCTCTTATTTGGGATAGCCTTATAATTTGAGCCCGTTAAAGTACGACGATAGTCATGACAATCATTACTAGCAAATATTACCCTATCCTGTAGACGCCAATATGAATAACCATCTAGATCAAAAAATTCTCGACAATTAGAATTGACCCCTGGGTCGTCATCAGGATTAGCTGTTTCTGGCCCACAAGCAGCGTGAGGATGCCCAGCCATACCATCAATACAATTACTCGTACCTGGATCAACGTTGGTACAAGGTGGATAATGAGTGTTGATTGGAAGACCTACATCATCATTACTAATCAAAGCATTCCAGGTCTTTAGAGCATAACCTGAGACATCGTAGCCTTCCCATGTATAAAATATGGTACCTAAATCTTCAGCAACACATTGTCTAAGATAAGAATAGTATTCTTTACCTTCACCACCTTCAAGAACAGTGTCTAGATTGGTGAATTCTTCACAACCGACTTCATTGGCTGCACAAGAATCAGCAGTATCTGGTATCAAATGATAATAGTCTACCGTCTGATTACCCTCGATAATATCAAAAATATCTGGCTGTTCGGCAAAGGTAGCATAACCAACACACTCAGCTGGACATAGATCGTCTTGAGTAATAACCCCTGGTATCAAAGTACCACCGTTGACAGGATTGTAACCCTGACAACCAACCTCATCTTCCGTACACATAAAGGTACGACCATTCATATATATTTTAGCGCCAGCGCCATAAGGTGTAAATCCTGAATAAGAATAATTTGGTGCTTCTGTTACTTCCACCTTAAAGTTATCCATGTAGTGATCATCTGATGAACCAAAACTGGCTCCAACACATATAGTACAGGCAATACTATCTCCAGTATTAAAAGTACCACCAAACCTATTATAATTTACTGGGTCAAGATCCGCCCAAGGTAAAAAAACGTTTGCCTCGTCATATATACCAGCAGTATTAAGAGCGGCATTGTCATTACTGATGGCCATAGAAGAGTCTGGTGAAAAAATACGACCATCTTCTGTGCCACTCTCTGTATGACAGCTATCAACCATTATCCTGGCAGCGCCATCTCCTGGCCCTCTTTTGGCAGAAACAGAAACAGTATAATTGGTATTTGAGATAACCGCACCCCTCCAACAAGTAGCCTGATTAACCGCAGCCGCATCAACTGTTCCACGAATCGCCTCTGAACCATTTACACCCTCACCGGGGGCAATCAAACCTTGATAAAAACCATCTGGTCTAGTTGCTACAGCATCATCATTTATTTCAAAATCACCATTTGGTAATATGTTAGCTCTAGTATTTGGTTTAAATGTTATATATTCATTGCAACCACCACTACTGGCATCACAAGCACCGCTACTCAAAAACAAATCATCTTCATTTAGTGGAGAGGTAGCCGGCGGTAAAGTCATGTCTTCTTCTAGTAGCCAGTCTTCATTTTCGTCATACCTCTGAGCATAACGACGGCAGCCAGCTTCTTCAGCTGTACAATAATCTAGAGTCCACTCTAAATAAGAATTAGTACCAAATTCTTCATTTTGTAAAGTTAAGCAACCAGAAAACAAATCTCCATCTTCGCAAATGTCCCCATCAAAACGCCAGATATTTTCTGTGCGACTACAATAGCCAAACTCTCCGCCAATACAATTGCCATCATCATCTACCCGTAGACATACCTGTGGGTCAGCACAATAAGTCTGACGAGAATTACTATCGGAAGACTGCAGGGCTGGACCGTTTACCATAGCATTACACCTAGTTGGTGGGACCTCTAAAGTCCAATCTGGATCAACTAAGTGATAATATGGGTTATGATTAAAATCATATTGAGGATCAACGCTATATGCGCAATCTCCACCATCTTCAAAACAATCAATCGCCTCTTTTATAGTGACTGCTGATCCGGGCGAGCTACGCATAGCTGCTAGCTCTATACCAGCTGGCAAAATATTGGCTTTCCTTAATTTAGTCAAATCTCTATGACACCAACCATTACGATAACAATCCTTTTCATTATTTCTAGGATCGTCTGGTCCAATCAATACGGTATTAGGATCAAGCAAGCCATCGTCTATGGCCTCTCTAATAGTTTTGTTGCTAACTATGGCTGCCAAAAACTTTTGATCAATCACGCAATTATCTAAACTTTGAAAATCACTCTCACCAGGACAAATAACAAAGTCCGCGATGAAGCTATAATTTTCAACTCCCTTAAACTCCATGGCCGTAAGACTTTTGAAGACGTTATTCGGAATATTACCAGACTGATTATCATACGCTCCCCCCCGTGCATTCTTAAGAAAATTATCTCTTACACCGGGGTTTTCAAAAGATTTATTCAGGGCCAACATACCTTTATCAAAATAAACTTTCATTAATTTTGAAGATAAGGTATTTAAAAACAAATTACCAGCCTCAGCTAAAATAGATTTCATTTTCATAGGGTCCTCGCCCTCTGCAAAATATTTCATAGTGTCCCCTGCCACAGCTGCATTCCATTGTTCATCTGACATATTTAAAAGTGTACTACATGGTGTCTTAATCTCCTTGGTAATAGTAGTCTCTTTATTCAAATAGCCTTTACAAATTTGTATTTGAATCTTTTTGGATTCTTCTGCAGTCAATTCTTCTTCTTTTAATTTGTCATACAACGCTTGGTATTGAGCACCAGCACTTTGTTCAAAAATACCAGTAAAGACGTCCATAAAATTATTGTAGGCCAAAGATTTGTTTGATTCTCTAGAGCCTACTTGCAACATACCCCTTAGGGTATTTCTATAATTTTCTTCTGCAAAACGACCAGCTAGACCTTCCCACTGTTTTAAAACATTACTTACATTACATTTAGGCTTAGGTGGGTCTACTTGATCTAATAGACCAAGGGTAAGACTTATTTTAAGATCGATATTAGGACTACAAAGATTTATTCCTAGTTTATTCAAATCCAATTCAGTGGTAAGTGAACCTAAAAATTCACCCGCAGCTGCATTCCCAGCACTACCTATAGTTTTACCTATGGGTAACTTATCAAATAACGGTTTACCACCAGCTGCATTATTGGCAATCGCATCAGCTAAACTATATGCCATAGAATTGAGGAACATACGAGTAGTATTGACGGCAACCGTTCGAACAATTGACTTCTTCCAATCTTTAACAACACCTTGAATTTTTTCCCAAGTCCATTTAGCACCATTAATAGCTACTACTCCTGGCGAAAAAGCCTCTGTTTGTTGAGGTCTGTAAAACACCGGCACAGATATCAAGGCAAGCAAGCTGACTACGACTAGAATTTTTTTGTAAGTGGCCATATCTTTTGTTTTCTAATATTTTATATGTAAACTATTGACTAGCACCTATATTCCCCATCAATTGATTGCCAATATCAAGTAATTCCTCATCACTAAGGCTATTAATCTGATCAGAACTGGCTCCTGGTTGGCTTAATAAAAAATCTCTCACCTCCTGAGGTGTAATTTGACTAGTGTCTGTAGCATCTACTATATCCGTTTCTTCCGATATAGCCTCATAGAGATTA
>CALDOH010000121.1 GCA_937912185.1 uncultured bacterium
CGGAGAAAAGTATAATATTTATATGGAAAATAAAGGAAACGTAAATATCAGCAAAGATGAAACTAGCGCCAAGCTTGCTAGTAAATTGTCAGCCATACAATTAAAGGATAAAGAAAAGGAAGTTGAGCAACAAGCTGAAAAACTCGGTCTTTCTTATATTAACCTGGAAAAATTCCCAGTTTCTCAAGACGCTATCAAAATCATTACAAAGGAACAAGCTGAGTCATTACAAACAATCTGTTTTTTATATACCGGTGAAGAAATGCGCCTAGGCTCGCTCAACCCTAATAACCCTCAAGTAGTCAACTTGGCTAAAGAATTGGCTGAAAAATACCATGCTCGCATAAAGACCTATCTGTTCTCACAAAATAGTTTTGAAGTATCATTCAAAATTTATGAAAAAATACCAACCATCATAACTTTTGAAGGAGTTAATATTAATGAAGAGGATTTAAAGAAATATGGAGAGCAACTAAGTACCTTCCAGGATCTTCAAGGCCTAATAGAAGAGACAGGCCTAACTGAAACTATAAATCTGATTATTGCCGCTGGCTTAAAATTTGAAGCCTCTGATATCCACGTTGAGACTGAGGCAGACAGTGTAAAGGGTCGTTTTCGTATTGACGGTATGTTACACGATATTGCTACTATGCCTTTAGAAACTCTAGATAAGATCAGCTCTCGTATCAAATTGTTAGCTGGTTTAAAACTAAACGTCGGCGACAAACCTCAAGATGGTCGTTTTACTATTACTCTTAGTACAGAAAAAGTGGAAGTTAGGGTTTCGATAATTCCAACTGCCTATGGTGAGAGTATTGTCATGCGTCTTCTCAAATCCTCAGCAGTTGGCCTAGAATTTGATAGTCTGGGTGTACGAGGCAAATCTTTTAATGATTTAAAAGAAGAAATGACCAAACCAAACGGTATGATCATTACCACAGGTCCAACTGGCTCTGGTAAAACCACTACACTCTACGCTATCTTAAACAAATTAAACAGTCCTGATACAAAGATCATTACTCTAGAAGATCCGATTGAATACAAACTACCCGGCATAGTCCAGAGTCAAGTAGAAAGTGCTGACTCTAGTGATCAGGCCGAAGAAATGACTGGTGGTATCAGAACAGTCAATCGCGGCAATCGCTATACTTTTGCTCGTGGGCTGAGAGCTATTCTTAGACAAGATCCCGATATTGTCATGGTTGGTGAAATCCGTGACCTAGAAACAGCTGAGACCGCTATCAATGCTGCTTTGACTGGTCACCTGATGCTCTCTACCCTTCATACCAACTCAGCCGCTGGTGCTATCCCTAGACTGCTAGCTATGGGTGTTCAATCATTTTTACTAGCTCCCTCTCTCAATGCTATTGTTGGTCAACGTTTGATTCGTCGCCTTTGCCCACACTGTAAAATCGAAGACAAAACAATCGACAACAAAAACATGACTACGGTCATGAACGCCCTAAACGAAATCGCTCCTGAATCTGGCTATAAACCAGATGACCTAACTAATCTCAAATTTCAAACTTCAAAAGGCTGTGAAAAATGTCATGGCCTAGGCTATAAGGGCCGAGTTGGTCTTTATGAAATATTCACCATGTCTCCCAAGGTGGAACAAATGATCTTGTCTGGTACTATTTCTGAATATGAACTAGAAAGACAGGCCATCAGAGACGGCATGATTACCATGCTCCAAGACGGCTTACTCAAGGCCCTTGATGGCATCACTTCAGTTGAAGAAATATTTAGAGAAGTAAAAGATTAACCCCTTCTGTCCACTAGGACATTTCCCCCTTACTAAGGGGGAAAAATAAAGAGGGGGCTAATCTTTTTATTTAAGTTTATTTTTAGCTTCTTTTAATCTTTTTTTAGTATCAGCTATTACTGATGGTGGCGCATTATCAACAAAATTCTTATTTTTAAGCTTAGCCTCCGTTGCTTTAATGTATCTTTCTAGGCTTTGTTTTTCTTTGGCTGACAGTTCTTTTGTCAGATTGATTCTTCCCTTGGTCTGACCAACAATAAAGCTCTT
>CALDOH010000122.1 GCA_937912185.1 uncultured bacterium
AGCCATCGCTCCGATCCAAAACAAAGTCGGGCGTTTCTTGTCGTCTGCGTTGATTAGAAATATTTTAGGTCAAGTAAAATCATCTTTCTCTATGCGTGAAATCATGGACCAAGAAAAGATTATGCTGGTCAATCTTTCAAAGGGCCGTGTTGGTGAAGATAATTCCGCCCTAATGGGTGCCATGATAATCACTAAAATTCAATTGGCTGCTATGAGTAGAGTCGATACCGTCGAGTCAGAAAGAAAAGATTTTTATCTATACGTTGATGAATTCCAAAACTTTGCCACTGAATCTTTTGCCAATATCTTATCTGAGGCTAGAAAATACAAATTAAATTTAATTATTGCTCACCAATACATCGAGCAAATGGATGAAAAAGTAATAGCCGCTGTCTTTGGTAATGTCGGCACTATTATTACCTTTAGAGTTGGTGCGGCTGATGCTGAATTTTTGGAAAAAGAATTTTTTCCAACTTTTACCTTGGAAGATTTAGTAAATTTATCAAAATTTCAAATCTATATAAAATTAATGATTGATGGAGTCACTTCTGAAGGTTTTTCTGCCAATACCCTAATGCCCGTACCGCTGCCAGAAAATTCTGGTCATATTCGTGAAAAAGTTATTAAAGTTTCTCGTGAGAGATATGCTAGTTCCCGTGATGTTATCGAAGATAAAATCATGCGTTGGAGTGAAAGTAGCCGAGAAGAAGAAAAAGAAGTCAGCAAAGCAGCCAATAAAAATCCAAAGACAAACAATAGAAATGCTAAGGATAGCAAAGACAGAGCACCGAAAAGAGAAATTAAATCTCACAAAGCAAACTGTTCTTTTTGTGGAAAAGATACTACTATCCGCTTTGATCCAGATCCAAGCAGACCAGTCTACTGCGCTGAGTGCCTAGACCTCTCCAAACAAGGGAAAATTCCACCACCATCTAGTATCAAAGTGATAAATAACGAGCGAGGACCTTTGTCCGAACAAGCTATATCAGAAAAAGAGGAATTCCTTTCTCTAGCCGAAGCCCTTCAGCCAAAGGGCAAGGCAAAAATAAAGATAGTAAAAGAGGAGGATACCAAGGTACCAAACCTTGAAAAAAAGAAAGAAAAAGAGCCTGAAGTTAATAAACCGAAGAAACCCGAGGATGATAAGGATACCAAGGTGATCAATCCGGGACAAATAATAAAATTTTAATATGCCATATTACCTAAAACTAAAAAAACTAGATATAAAAACTGGACAATCAAACATCGCCCTATTAAATGTTGATGAAGCTGTTCGCTATGGCATCAAAGCCGGTGACAAAATAAAAATTTCCTGGCAAGACAAATCAGTTATCGCCGAAGCAAATACCAGCGAAAAACGTGTTAAACCAGGTTGGATTGGACTCTACCGTGATATCTGGGAAAAAACTAAGGTTGAACCAAATACTATTGCTGAGATCAACTTTTTGCAACGCGCCAAGTCAATTCAAGCTATTAAGCGTAGATTGCTAGGTAAAAAATTAAACTACGAAGATTTTTACCAAATATTTTCTGATATTTCTAAAGGTATATTGACTAGAACTGAGACTACTTACTTTGTAGCTTCTGGTTTTATGC
>CALDOH010000123.1 GCA_937912185.1 uncultured bacterium
TAAAAATTTGCTATGCGCGGCAATGTCATGGACATGGCTGTTGGTATCATTATCGGTGCCGCTTTTGGTAAAATAGTCAGCTCCTTTGTCTCAGATATTATCATGCCACCAATTGGAGTACTGACTGGTGGAGTAGACTTTTCCACTCTAGCTATTACCCTAAAGAAAGCCACTACTGATACTGCAGCTATTACCCTTAACTATGGTATGTTTCTAAATACTATTATCGACTTTATAATAATTGCTTTTGCTATTTTCATAGCAGTCAAACAAATAAACCGTCTCAAGAAAAAAGAAGAGGCCAAACCAAAGGAACCAAGTGAAGAAGTTTTGCTACTGAGAGAGATAAGGGATTCAGTAAAAAAATAAATTATGAAACTTTACCACGGATCAAAAGATGCTCATCTACAAGTAATAGAAAAACGTCAAGCCGAGGCCGGTGAAGATGTTGAGGTGCCAGCTGACGAACTATTAGAAGCAATTTACCTGACTCCTGACTATGGTTATGCCTTGGCGATGGCTGCCCGACCAGATGGCCTGACCAATATCAATACTACAGATAAAACTATTAGTTTTAAAAACCCGGAAGCCTTTGATCCTGAAACCGAAGTGTATGTTTATCAAGTAGATGTTCCTGAAGATGAGACGCGAGAAATTGATGAATTACAAACTGTGATTGAAGGCAAGGATGGTATTGCTCCTGTAGAAATGTTCTCCCATAGAGCTGGCGATGTTGAGCAATATTATGAAATAATCACAAAAACAAAAGAGGGTGAAAACACTCAACCAGAATTTAAAATAAGATAACAAAACCATCCCCAACTCCGCTTCTAAGCGGAGTTTTTGTTTCAAATAAAAAAAGAGGTTCCTCAGAACCTCATAGATGTAGAAAGGTGCGTTGTGCCCTAGACTTTGGGCGCTTGCCGGCGACCGGCCAGATATCTGGCAATAGCCGTGTCGTAAGCAGCAGTCCGCTCAAAGGCCTTGAGCATCAGCTCCATACGCCAACCCCAGTCGGTCTCACCCTTTTTCTGGAGCTGCGCCAGAACTTCGTCGTAATCAGCCGGATCGACGACGACCGTCACCCGATCGGCATTCTTGGCCGCAGCGCGAACCATGCTCGGTCCACCGATGTCGATCTGCTCGATGGCTTGGATGCGGGTGACACCACCCTCATCGACAGTACGTTCGAAGGGATAGAAGTTGACGGCCACCAGGTCGAAGTAGAGCAGTCCCAACTTCTCCATGGTGCACTCATCTGCCGGAATGTCCTTGGCCAGTATGCCACCGAAGATGTGAGGGTCCAGGGTCTTGAGCCGACCGCCGAGGCATTCCGGGAAACCGGTCACTTCGGAAACGTCGATGACATCGATGTCGTCCTCACGTAGGACCCGAGCCGTACCACCGGTGGACACGATCTCAAAGTCCAAGAGCCTCAGTCCTCTGACCAACTCGACCACGCCGGTCTTGTCAGACACAGAAATGAGGGCCCGCTTTTTCTGGGGCATAAGCCACCTCCTATGGGCTAAAAGGTACAAAATTTTGCTGACCAAAGCACAATATTTGGCCACCCCCATCTTAAATTGATTGACTATGATTGTCAAATTACACAAATAAAAAATCGCCTGTTAAACAAGCGACTATTGCCCTTAGGCGGATTTGGCTACAGGGATACTGCCGTTACAACCTTCACAGTTGTCACCCTTGGCCAGCATGGTGCCAACTTCTCTACGCTGATCAATGACGCGTTGCATAATAGTACCTTTGGCACAAAATACCTCGCCGCCGTTTTCGACCAAAAAAGAGCAAGTCTGCTCACCACATTCATCATACCTACACACCTCTTTCAGGTGCTCTCTGGTCATTTCCAATTTTATACCCTTTCCTAGGCTTGGCTACCAAAGTAGCATTGAAAGTGGGCAAATCTCCCACATTATGATCGAGAAATTAAGCTTAAAGAACTTGCCGAAAAAATATTCTAACACAAAAACCTATCTAGGTCAACCATATACATAAAAAATCGCCTGTTAAACAAGCGACTATCTGCCAAAGAACTGCTGCCCAATGACCATCAGTAGCGGATAAAAGAAAATGATTACGATGTTGGGAGCAATAATAGAATTGAATAGGGCTATTGTAAGGGCAATAAGAAAGTTCTTGGTGCTTCTGGCTATCACCAACAAGACAATGCTGTAGCTGACCCAATCAGCGATGATGACCATTCTACTGGTCTCAAGAGTAATGAAAAATTTAGCAAAGGTGATAAGAATAATGTGCATAATACACAGGGCTTTAAAATCCCACCATACCCTGACAGCAACCCTCAACAAAGATTCTTGTCTCATCTTTTCCTCCTTAAAGACTTATGTTCAAATGACAATAAACACTTATATTTAACATAAAAAAATCTAGATGTCAACTATATAAAAAGCCCGTCTAGGAAATAGACGGGTAGATACTAGAGCTGGCACAGCTCACTGACCAAGGTAGCCCCTTCCGAGGAACCGATGGACAGCATGCCGACAACGGCAAACACGACAATGAAGATCAGGATGACCAAGATGGTTTTGACCTGCGAAGGTCGCTTGCGCTCGGGGCCGCTCTCATATTTCTTTTCGTCGCTCATGATGAGCCCTCCTTGTGACGCGTGAGGAACGTTACTTTAAACTTAGGCTTTAAATAATTTTTTGTCAATTTATTTTTAAATAAAAGAGCCCCCATCCGTAGATGGGGGCATGTCGAGGTCATGATCGGCATAGCCGACTAAGGAATGCTGAGCAAGTCGACCGTAGCTTGGCAGCTCAGGCCGAACAAGAAGAGAATGGCTATGGGGATGATGACCAGAAGGACTATGGCAAGTCTTTTGTGCCTCATGGCGTTCCTCCTGGAAGGGGCTACTTATTATCGTTGATCGACCACACCTTGATGACTCTCCAAGAAACAGTGGCAATGCCATGCTTGTAGAGATTCGGATTGTTCCAATAAGGCTCCAGGATTCGTACCCGATAGAGACGCGGATCCAGCTGGATCACTTCGGACTCCGGGTCCAATTCCATAGCCTTGATCAGGTCGACGACGTCGTCCCTGTGAACCTCGTAGGCAGTGATGCTGGGATGCTCCCCAGCAGTGCCGAGCACAAAAGGCTCGGACGTATCACGATGGAAAACC
>CALDOH010000124.1 GCA_937912185.1 uncultured bacterium
CGTAAAGATTACGGGGATTAGACCTTGGCAATATGCGCCAACAAATACTCAACACCTTTGGTGAGTATCTCGTCTGACGGTGCTACTAATTTTGACTGACAGTGACTCTTGTATTCTTCTGACGCATTACCGACAGCACATTGGATGATAGACTTATCAGCCAAAAAATCTCCCATGCTATCACCAATCATGTACACTTGCCTGTTCGGAAATATTTCCTTGATGTGGCTAAGAGCCCAAGACTTACTAGCCCCCTTCTCATGGAGGATCATAATACCATAGTCATGGTTGACATCGGGCTCTGACAAGTATGACCTCATACCAATCTCGTCTACTATCGACAAGATGAATCTAGAAAATGATTCACTCAAAGCATTGTCGATCACCAGACTACGATTGACCAATCTACGGAAAAGACAGGCAAAGCTGACACTGCGCAAAGAATTCAAGATAATCCAATCGCTATCGGGACTATCTATATCCCCTACGTCGCGGATGAATTCAGTCGAGTCGCAAGACAAAATACGGACATTTGGAAAAACCAGACGAATACGATTGATAACCAGAGTAAACAACTTGATCCAGGGATCACGCTCACGCAAAAAGATAGTATCATCTTGATAGGCAAAAGCTCCTCCGAGCTCGGATATAATAGGACCACGCATGCCGAAATTGGCTGCCCACTCCTGCATTCTCAACATTGGAGAATCAGAATTCAAGCCAATAAGCATACCATCGTTTTGGACTGCCAAAACCGAACGAGCCAAACCAGGACTATTCGGTCTATAGTCAGTTCCGATGATTGTCTTGTCTACGTCGCACAAAACTAGCTTTGGTTTCTTTTGCATTAGTACTCCTTTCACTGACCAAACTTCAATGTACAAGTATGCTTATAATACAAAATAATATTACAATTTGTCAATAGGTTGACAAATTGTAATAACAAAGTAATAATTTAGAATAAAGTGTCCCTTAAAACCATTAAACTAGGAGAGGAAGTTAAACATGAAAAAAGACCCTAGCATCTTTAGTATCGAAGGCCAGCAGGCTGGTCCGACCGTCACCATTATGGCGGGCGTTCATGGCAATGAAATTGGCGGCATCTTGGCAGTGATGAGGATTCTGTCTTTGATCCAAACAAAGCAGCTCACTATCAAGGCTGGCAGAGTCAATCTCATCTTTGCCAATCTACTAGCCATCGGCCAAGGTCAACGTCAGACCAACATGAACCTCAATCGAGCCTTTCGTCCAGACGATACCTACAGCACCGAAGAATTGATGAGCTACGAAATCCATCGCGCCAGAGAACTGATGCCCTATCTACGTGAAAGCCACGGTCTACTAGACCTGCACTCCAGCATGAATCGTCAGAGTACTCCGTTTATCATTTGCGAACCACATTCCTATCCCCTTGCGACCAAATTGCCAGTTGAAATCGTATCCCGTGGCTGGGATATCATCGAAGCTGGTGGTACCGACTACTTTGTCAACCAAAACCCCACCGGACGCAACTTTGGCATTTGTATTGAGTGCGGTTATCACAATGACCCCAAAGCACCTGAGCGAGCTTTCCAAGCCGCTATGATTTTCCTGGCCGACTTTGGCTGCATCGATCCTCAGGAAGGCTATCCTCCAGCTAACCTAGAACAACGCCGTATCTGGGCTAATCAGATCTACCACACCAAGGTCAATTTCAAACTAGCAAACGAGTTTGCTGACTTCCAAGCTTTGGCCGCTGATACATTGATAGGTCATGACGGCGAACAAGAAGTTCGTACCCAACAAGACTGCGTCATCATCTTTCCCCACGATTGTAAGGGCTCCAATGACGAAGCCTTTATCCTGGGTATCGACGAATAAACTAAAGTCCCATCAACGATGGGACTTTTTTATTTTCCTGCCTTGCCGGCAGGCAGGTTAAAATCTATTAGTGAGTAAAGCGACTGCTGCTGTTTATAAAAAGCTGCCCATTCTTTGTCACCATAGGAAAAATGCCACCACTCTCCATAGAAAGGCGCAAAACCAACCTCTATCATCAAATCATGAAGCAATGCTCTGTTTTGTCTTTGCTCGTCGCTTATATTTTTATAAAAAGTTTGAATTTTTTCTTCATCAGAAAAATCAGCAATAGTCGTACCCATATCCAAATCTACTTGAGAACTAATGGTGGTAATGTCCACCGCTCCACCGACGGTGTGCCCTGCTACATTAGGTGCTGCTACAAACAAGTGAACTTTGGCATACAACTCTTCGTCTGTTAAACCAGGTTCTTGAGATTTTATTTCCTGTTTTCTTTTATCAAAATAGTCTTGCTGTATTTCTGGATGACGATAACCATAGACAACCTTCAGGCTATAGTCTGAATTTTTGGTCTTCAAATTTTCACTAACTTGGATCAACATTTTAGCCACAGTTTCACGAACATAAATTTCATCCCCGACATAAGCCAACATGTCTTTTTTTTCATACTGACAGACTATTTTGGGCGCCCTTTTACTGAGGCTGACCAATTTTTCCTTATTTTCTCCAGCCTTTATCTTGGCTAGGTCATAATAGGTTAATATATCTTTTTTCATAATAAAATCACTATAACATCTTTTTTTGGATAAAAAAAGAGGTCCTACCGAAGCAGGACCGAATATATGGAGGGGATAACGGGGCTCGAACCCGTGACATTCTGGACCACAACCAGATGCTCTAGCCAACTGAGCTATATCCCCTCTTAATTTCTAATGTACTTGTGTGCCTAGTCCAGGACTAGGATTCCGCTCGCCATGAGCTTAGCACACATAAAATTCCTGTCAACTGCGTCCTGCTGCCTGGTAACCAGGTTCTTGATCGCCACCTGTCCGGCAGCAAACTCCTGCAGGCCGACGATGACCACGAACTGAGCACCACGACTGGCAGCATAGCCGATCTGGCCACCGATACTGGTTTCCGTACCCATGTAGAGTTCGGTTCTCAGGCCGATCTGCCGCAGTTCAGCAGCGGCTTTGACGGCTTCGAAACGAAGCTCTTCATCGGGAAAGATGACCACGACTTGCGGTCGAACCACAGCACTGTCGTCAAGCAAGCCGAGCTGCTCCATCGCCGTGAAGAGTCGATCGACGCCGACCGAAGCTCCAGTAGCCGGAATACTCTGCTTGCTAAAGCGACTGACCAGGCCATCGAAACGACCACCGGAAAAGACCGAGCCGAAAGTCGGCAGGTCGGTGAGCATGGTCTCGAAGACCGGTCCGGTGTAGTAGCCGAGGCCTCGGGCCACGGACAAGTCCAGCGTCCAACGCTGGGGATCAACACCAGCGGCTTCTACACCACGAACGATGTCCTTGAGCTCACGGAAGCCCTGAGCAGCCTCGGACACCCCGCCCATCAGCTCGCCCAACTGGGCCTGGATCTCGTCGTTATCACCCCGGATGCCGATGAACTCGACCAGCTTGCCGACGACGTCAGCGGAAAGACCAGGACTTTCGTCCCACTCGTTGAGCGGCTTGGTAGCCAGCTCATCCTTGACGCCATCGAGGCCGATCTTGTCCAACTTGTCCAGGATACGAAGCACCGAAGTGATCTTGGCCGGATCAAAACCGGCGTAGTACGGCAGAGCGTTGAGGATCTGGCGGGTATTGACCCGGATCATGAAGTTGGCGATCTTGAGTTCACGCATGACCAGGTAGATCATGTTGATGATCTCGACGTCCGCCAAGAGGCTAGAGGTACCGACAGTGTCAGCATCAAGCTGAGCAAACTCCCGATAACGACCGGCTTGAGGCTTTTCGCCGCGGAAGACCCGGCCCATTTGCCAGCGCTTGAACGGCTTGGGCAGTTCCGGATACTGAGCGACCACTCGGGCCAGAGGCACGGTCAGGTCGAACCTGAGTGCCAGTGGATCCCGGTTTTTGCTCGGATCCTTGATCCGGAAAATGTTCCCACTGAAATCGGGATCACCACCGGTGAGCACCTCTTCGCGCTCCAGCATCGAAGTCTCGAGCGGCACAAAGCCGAACAACTCGTACACTCCGATGACCCGGTTGATGAGGTCCCTTCTCTGTGCTGCCTGTTCTGGCAACAAGTCACGGACGCCTCCCGGGCATCCCGGTTTGATGATCTTGTCATTCATCAGAAACACTTCCTTTCGAAGGTTGGTTGACAGGGTTTCAAGGTGCGATGCGTTATACTACTATAACACAGGAATATACTATTTTTGTCAATAAAAGTCAAGAATATTAAATAAATAAAAATAAAACAAAAAAACTCGCCAAAAAGAAAAGGCGGACGTCCCGGGTGCGCAGGGAACTCTCGGTCTGTGGGAGGTCCTCTCAGAGGAGAGAAGTCACAAACTTTGAATCGGCCCCCAAGGGAACCACGTCCGCCAAAAATGGTACTGGGGAAGGGATTTGAACCCTCAACCTTCCGACAAAGTCGGATGCTCTATCCAAATTGAGCTACCCCAGGGTTTCTATTTCACATAAACGAACCTTTGAGTACAATCGCCACAATACCATAAAAGACAAAATATGTCAACACTAAAAAACCGCCTCCCGCTGAACGGGAGGCGGTTTAAATATTATTTATTTCAACCAATCATAGATTGCCTTTTGACCATCGGGCGTATCCTGAACTTCTACACTTATTCCTTTAAGTTGGTCTCTAAGTTGATCAGAACGTGGCCAATCCTTATCATCACGAACTTCTTGTCTTTTTTTGAGTAAGTCCTCTGCTTCTTTGGGTAAAGCCAAAGATTTTGTTCGTAAAGTAGCCAAATCAAGACCCAATACTTTATCCATCTCTAGTATAGTAGCTAGTTTATCTGCCTCCTCCAGCTTAATTTCAATTACCTTTTGAATTGATGATAGTGCTTTGGCAATATTGAGATCATCTGCTAAAGCAGTGTAAAACTCCTCTAAACTTGCCTTGTCTACCCTACCCTTCTTGTCGTCATAAAAAGAAATCTCTCTTAAAATATTTTTCAAAGCATTTTGAGAGGCACTCAGTGAATCCCAAGAAAAATTATGCGGCTTACGATAATTATTTTGTAAAATAAAGTATCTAAGAGCCATTGGTGAATAACCTTTTTCTTTTATATCAGTCAGTTTAATAAAAACACCAGCTGACTTGGACATCTTACCACCTTCATAGCGCAAATGCTGATTGTGCAACCAAATATTGGCCTGAAGTTTGCCGGTAACTGCTTCTGATTGGGCCATTTCATTTGGATGATGGACCGTCAGATGTTCTACTCCGCCAGTGTGAATATCAAAGGTATCTCCCAACTCCATCTGACTCATCACCGAACATTCTAAATGCCAACCAGGAAAACCCTTGCCCCAGGGTGAATCCCACTCCATATCACGCTGAGAATTTTCTGGTGAAAATTTCCAAACCGCAAAATCACTGGCATTTTTCTTTTCTGGATTTTTAGCTACCCTAGCACCCTCTTGTTGGTCTACTTCTGCTAGGTTAGCTAATTGACCATAGTTATTCAATTTGGAAGTATCAAAATACATACCATCGCTAATCTTATAAAGATAACCTTTCTCATCCATGACTTTAGCAAAATCAATCTGCTCTTGAATAACATCTGTCACTCGCAAAAATTTACTAGGCTCCAAAATATTGAGCTCTTTGATACTAGTTTTGAAAACACCAATGAAATAATCAGCTACTTCCCAGGCGGTCTTTTTTTCTCGACGCTTGGCAGTTTCCATTTTGTCTTCGCCTTCATCAGCATCAGAGGTCAAGTGACCGACATCGGTCAGATTCATGACATGTTTGACATCGTAGCCCTGAGATAGCAAAAAACGCTTGAGTACATCCCAAATAACATAGGCCGATAAATTGCCAATATGTGGATAATCATAAACTGTTGGTCCACAAGTATAGAGACCAACTTTATTTTTTTTGATCGACTTAAACTCCTCTTTTTGCCGACTTAAGCTGTTCTGGAAGTATATTTTCACCCCGTTAGAAATTAATTTTTAAGCTTATTTCTCGCCCCGTCAGGACAAAGGTGTAAGAATTTCTAACGGGGTTCATAGCTATATTTTAGCATTTTTTGAGATAATTTAAAAACCCCCACCCGAAGGTCTCGAGCTTTGTCGAGAGATGGTGAGGGTTTTATTTTAAATATAAATTAAATAATAACTTATTGATCAGCCGATGCTCTCAATGAAAGAATATGCACTAAACTAGCCTCAACTGTATGTTCTTGCCTATTAGCCACACCCCTGACTCTAATGATGTCGTCTACCTTTATATCATCCAAAGTAATCTGCTCACCATTTTTGGTAATTTTTGTATTATCATTGGTGTTGACTGTCCAAGATTTATTGGCCATATTTGTCCGTACTAGCTGAACATCAATACTACCCTTGTCAGGATTAACACTTAATACCTTCCCCAAATGATGGGCTACACCCAAGGCTTGAATAGAATTATTTTTTATAAATTTGGCTACCAAATGTCCAGTATCCTCTGCCCGACGGCCAATGATTCTAACATGGTCACCTTCACTAAATTCTTTTAGAAAAGCTTTGCCCATGTATCTTCTCCTGAGATTGGTATCTTCATAAATATCTACCATTATTTTCTCTCCTGGAGCGCCAACTAAATTGTTTACATCACCTTCTTCAAAAAACTTAGAAGGATTGATTTCTACCTCTATAGTTGCTGGCAAAGAAATATCCTCAGGAATCATGGTGACTGTAGCGTCTACTACCCAACGAGTCACTCTCATAAAAAGCTGCTCGCCACGACGAAGCACTACTATAATTTTGGCATCCCAAGTGCTAGCGTTGCCATCGCCATCCTCTACTACTCTAGCTCTGATACGATCGCCAATTTCAAAATTTTCTAGTGTAGCTGGGTTGTATTCACCAGCAACCATTCTAGCTTCACTAGTATCTAAAGTAAACACCTGGCTGTTCCAAGTGACATCCATTTCGTTTTCTTCTGGACGAATAGCTTCAATCCAACCATTCTTGCCTCGGTGATTAGCCTTGAAAGAGCGATTTCTCAATTTCTTGGCTACCTTGGCACCACTATTGGTATAATGATCGACTGTATAGGTGATTTGATCACCAGCAATCCAATCACTAAGATCGGCTGAACCATTACTGTCAGTCAAAACTGAAGTGCTTGATTCAATCTCGACTGTCTGATCATCACTATCATCAGTTGCTCCATTGGGGCGAATAATGATAGTGGTGTTTTCGGCAGTAGTGTTGCCGATTTCAATTAACATGCCGGTATTTTCTTCGGCAGTTGCTTCTTCTTCACTCGCATTATTAATCTCTGTTTCACTCAAACCAATATCTGAAGCTGTCACTTCGGCACTAATATCATTGATTGCGCCTACTTCTTCGACAGCCAGCCCAGGGCTTGGCATCAACAGGACAAATGCTAGAAAAGTAAATATAAGTTTTTTACTCATACGTTTTCCTCCTCTGAGTTAATTATTTTATATAATATGAATTAAATAAGATTAATAGCTATATTATAACATTTTTTGAGATAATTTAACCCCCCCCCACAAACGTAGATGTTTTTAATGATCTATTAACTACTAAACTCCGTTTCACAATTATCTACTATCCAGTCATGATAGTCGCCACTGCAATATTCCTGCATTTCCTCTGGCACAATTGGCATACAATCTATAGTTTCCTGCTCTGGGCAAGCATATGCTACTTCGTCATCACCATCACTATCATCATCCTCATTGTCTAAATCTTCACTAGGACAATAGGCATATTTATATGTATGATCTTGGAAATATGACCAGACTCTTCTGGTTGAAATTGCCCAATCAATATCATTCTCACCCGGGATATACCACTCTGGTGCCCAAGCACCGCTATACCACTGAATTTTATACTTCTTTATCTCTGGATGAGCTGAAATATCTAGACCTAAATTGTGCCAATAATCAGTACCCAATCGTGTCCCTTCAATTATTTTTGGGGTTTCATCACCGGCACAACTAACATCAGAAACATCGTCGTTGATAGTCTGACACCACTCTATTTGATGTCTATGATCATCAAAATATGACCACACTCTTCTAGTTGGGACTTTCCAGTCAATATCATCTACTCCTCTGGTATACCATGGTGACCAGTAGCCACTGGCCCACTGGATTCTATATCTAGTAACCTTTTCCTGTGTTGACATATCTAGCCCTAGGTCCTGCCAATAGGTACCTCCCGCAGCTGGTCTATAATCAACTACTATATTGTCGCAAGTATCCCCTGGCTCTGGGTAATCTTGATCCAGGCATTCACCTTCTGTATCACCATGATTGAGATGAGCCTGCAAAGCCTTGGTAGAAACTTTTATGGTCTGTGGATTATTAGTATTGCCAGTTATTGGATTGTGGCAAATAACTACAAACTGCTCACCTTCGTCAATTGGACTAAAATTAGATATCCTTCTTTCTGGGATTTTTAGTTCTTCACCCAATTGGTATTTTTCTTTTAACTGTTTGACATTTACTACACTCTTTTTGTCCAGGTTATTTTGCCCGTAAGCATAGGGCTTAACTTCTCTTTTTTTACCATCCTGAATCAGATATAATTCTTCGCTATCATCTTCATTTACCAGAGTTCCACTTGGTAAATTACTTTCTGATACTTCTTCTTTGGTATCTTCATAGCTAGTAGCAAAAATACCAGGGTCTACGTCCTCAATATTTTTATTCCAATCTTCACCATAAAGACTAGCTGCTGTCTCTTCATTTGGAATGTGCAACAACTTACCACCTTCGGCTACAACATAAACTTTATTTGTATTTGTATGGGTAACCATCTTGGTACCTGGCTGGATTGTTACCATACCCCCATCCTCATAATTGTCCAATTCATCTACATCGACTTCCTCTACTCCGTCAAAGTCGTTGTACCAAGTGCCATATGTACCGGCATCAGGATAGATATATTTTTTTCCATCTGAACCAACTTCATAGACAGCGCCTCCAATCTGTCCTTTTTTCTTGATAAGTTTTCCCTCTTCATAGTTTTTCATGTTAGCTGATTGTCCAACATCTACGTAAAAACCAAAAGAAAAGACAAAAACTACCAAAAATAAAAGATTGATAATTTTTTTACTAAATTTCATAGTTTATATTTTATTTTATTAAATATTATCTAATTTGATCAATCATCTCCACTAGCCTAGTAGAATAACCCCATTCATTGTCATACCAAGCAACAATTTTGACCATATTACCACCCACTACCTTGGTCAGTGATAAATCAACAATAGATGAACGCTCATCACCAATAAAGTCTGAAGAGACAACCGGTTCATCAGTTACACCTAAGATTCCTTTGTACTGTTTGCTCTTGGAAGCAGTAATTAAAACATTATTGATTTGTTTAACAGTCACATCTTTTTTAAGCAAAAAAGTAAAATCTGACAGAGACACTATCGGTGTTGGCACTCTAACAGCTAAACCATCAAATAAACCTCGTAGCTCAGGGATAACTTCAGCGGTAGCAATAGCAGCCCCCGTACTAGTTGGCACAATATTTTGTGCAGCTGAACGACCACGGCGTGGGTCTTTTTTATGTGGTCCGTCAACCAAGGCCTGATCGGCAGTATAAGAATGGATAGTTGTCATCATAGCTTTATCTACGCCAAACTTGGAAACCAAAATTTGTGCTACCGGCGCAATACAGTTGGTAGTACAAGAAGCATTGGAAATAACTTTTTGATTTTTATAGCCAGCCTGGTTAACTCCCAAAAGAAAAGTATCAACACCACCGCCCTTGGCTGGTGCTGAAATAATTACTTTTTTGGCACCCGCTTTGATATGAGCATCGGCAGCTCCATCTTTGACAAAACGACCAGTGCATTCAAGTACTACATCAATCTTGAGTTTTTTCCAAGGTAATTTCTTGGGATCAGCTTGAGCTGTAATATGGTATTTCTTGCCGCCAACATAAATATCATGTCCTTTGACCAAAACTTTTTTACCATAGGCTCCATAGACTGTGTCATACTTCAATAAGTAGGCCAATGATTCTGCAGGAGCCAAGTCATTGATAGCTACTACATCATATTTTTTCTTATCCAGCATTATCTTGAAAGCCGCTCGGCCAATCCGACCAAAACCATTGATAGCTACTCTAATTTTTCTTTTTGCCATAGTATATCTTTGTTTAATTTTAACAATCTTATTATACCAAAAAAACCGCCCTAAGCGAAGGGCGGCCTTATTTTAGTTGTTATTTATTGCAATCTTCCTGAGATTTCTCACAAAGCTTACCTTCTAGGTAAGGATACTCTACTCTAGTACCATCAACTTCCAGCTCTACCGTATGTTTGAGTGGGTGAACTACTCTAACTCTGCCTGGTCCAGCCGCTGTTTTAATCACGTCACCAACATTGGGTAATTTTTCTAAATTGTATTTATAAGATTCTTCTTCAAAACGAAGACAACATTTGAGACGTCCGCAGGGACCCGTCAAGCGACCCACTCCTCTGTGCCCAAGCTCTTGGTCTTTGATAAAATCTGGACTAACATTCCCAATCTTCTCCAGCCAAGAACGACAGCACAACGGTAGTCCACAAGAACCAAAATCTCCAGAGGTCTTAGCTGCATCACGCACACCGACTTGCTGTAGTCTGATTTTCTTGTGATAATTTTTGACTAAATTTTTGACTAGCTCCCTAAAATCAACCCGCGTATCAGCAATAAAATAAAAAGTAAGACGAGCACCATCAAAAGACTCGTTGACATCAATAATCTTCATTTCCGTCAGATCATACTTTTTGGTCAATTGTTTACAATCGTGTAAATATTTAGAAAATTCTTTTCCCTGTTCAGCCGCTTTTTTCAAATCCTTCTCATTGGCTCGCCTGAGCATTGGTTTGATATCAGAAATAGACCTTTGTTCAATAATACCAAGATTCTTTCCATTTTCCTGATTATCTGATTGAGCATTTGGTTCAAAATCAGTCCAACCAGAAATCACTCCCATGTCTTCACCTAAAACTGTTTGGACAATCACCAAATCACCAACTTTGATATCAGCTCCTCTATCGTCACTGAATTCTGGTAAGAAGAAATATTCTTTATCTAATTTATGAAATTGTATTTTAACTACCTTCACCCAGTTAAAAATTAATAATTAAATGATTTTCCTCATAAGAGAAATAAATTATTATTTCATTATACTTTACAATATAACATAATTTCGTGAATTTCTAACTGGGTGAACCCAGTTAGAAATTAATAATTATATACTTTTAACCCAATAGAAATTAAGTGTTAGAATTTCTAACTGGGTTCATGATAAACCTTGGTCCCAATACTATCTTCGCTTACTGCTTTGATAAGATTGTCTGGGCTATATTTAAACACTGTTAATTTTAATTTATTGTCTCGCGCTAGGGCAAAAGCAGTAGCGTCCATTACTTTTAACTCTTGATCCAGGGCTTGAGTATAAGTTAATTTTTTATAAAGTTTAGCCTTGGGATTGTTGGCAGGATTACTATCATAGACACCGGCTACATTAGAAGCTTTGTAGATATGATCTGCGCTAACTTCTAAGGCTCGGAGAACTAAAGTAGTATCGGTAGTAAAATATGGATTACCAGTCCCACCAGCAAAGATGACGACTCGCTTGTGCTCTAAATGATCGATAGCTTTGCGGTGATTATAATCCTCCATTATCTTGGGTACAGAAAAAGATGATAATACCCTCGCCTCTTGGCCATTTTTTTCCAAAACTGACTGCAAAGCCAAGGCATTGAGGTTGGTAGCCATCATACCCATATGATCAGCTACTACTCGATCGATTTCTTGGCCTTTAACCATTCTGGCTCGAAAAATATTTCCAGCACCAACAACAATACCAACCTGATAGCCCAATTTAACCAATTGTTTTATACTTTTGGCTATTTTGACAATAGAAGGAAAATCAATATTGGCCTCTTGATTGCCGACCTCAAAAACCTCACCAGATAGTTTTATAACTACACGTT
>CALDOH010000125.1 GCA_937912185.1 uncultured bacterium
AGAACTTTAGTAATTAACGAAGAAGTTATGCAAATCAAGACAGCTCTGACTTACGATGATGTTTTGTTGGTGCCGCAAAAATCTGATATCAAATCCAGACAAGATGTTGATATTTCTAGTAGGCTGACAAAAAACATCATACTCAAAACACCGATTGTTAGTTCCAATATGGACACCGTCACTGAAAGCAAAATGGCCATCACTATGGCCCTGGCTGGTGGTATTGGTTTTATCCATCGTTTTTGTAGTATCGAATATCAAATAAAAGAAGTCGAACGAGTAAAACGTAAACAAAATATAATAATCGACAATCCTTTTATTGTCTCCCCCAAAAATACCTTGCTCGAGGTCAAAGAAAAAATAAAAGAATACAATTGTAAAAGTTTTTTGGTGACTGATGACAGCCAGAAGCTCCTTGGTATTTTGACCAAACGCGATAGTTTTTTTGCTCAACATGATGATGTCTTGGTAGAAGACCTAATGACACCAAAAAGTAAATTAGTCACTGCTCCTTACGACATCACCCCCACCAAGGCCCGTGAATTGATGAACAACAATAAAGTAGAAAAATTACCCCTGGTTGACGAAAACTTTAAAATACGTGGCCTAATAACAGCTACTGACATTGCCAAAAACTACAACAACGTTTTTGCTAGCAAAGACAGCAAAGGACGACTGATTGTGGGTGCCGCTGTTGGTATCCGTGGAGACTACATGGAAAGGGTTGATGCACTCGTTAAGGCAGAAGCTGATGTAATTGTAGTTGATATTGCTCATGGTCATTCAGAAAACGAAATCGCTGTAATCAAAGCTATCAAAAAACGCCACCCAAATGTAGAGATAGTTGGTGGCAACGTGGCTACTGCTAAAGCGGCCCTTGATTTGATCAAAGCTGGAGCTGATTGTATCAAAATCGGCGTTGGTCCTGGCTCAACTTGCATCACTAGAACTACTACTGGTTTTGGTGTGCCACAACTAACAGCCGTTTTCAATGCCGCTCGAGTCTGCAAAAAATATGACATACCCTTGATTGCCGATGGAGGCATCAAACAACCAGGTGATATGGTCAAAGCCCTGGCCGCTGGTGCTGACTCAGTCATGCTGGGTGGTCAACTATCTGGCACCAAAGAAACTCCTGGACCAACTATTACCTACCACGGACAACAATACAAAATATCTCGCGGTATGGCCTCACTGACAGCTGCTCTATCTCGCCCAGACGCCAAAGAAAATATGGGTGACATTACCCCCGAAGGAGTCGAAGCTCGTGTCCCCTACCGCGGTCCATCTCAAAATATCATAAATCAATATATTGGCGGACTTAGATCTGGTATGAGCTATGGAAATGCTCGCAACCTAAGCGAACTTCAAGCTAACGCTGAGTTTGTCCGCATCACCAACTCAGGTATTAGAGAATCTACTTCTCACGACAACATTGTTTTATAAAAATTTCCATGCTATCAAAAAAATTCCATCTTATTATATTTGGCTGTCAGATGAACTATTCTGACTCAGAACGCCTAGCATCAGTCCTAAAAAGCTTAGGTTATCAGGAAACAAAAAACGAAAACGAGGCTGATCTAATTGGTGTTATTGCCTGTTCTGTCAGGCAGGCAGCGGCTGATCGCATCTATAGCAAAGCTCATGACTGGCAAAAAATAAAAAAAACACGCCCCTTAATAACTTTATTATCGGGTTGTGTTTTGAAAGAGGATGAAAAAAAACTAAGAAGTAAGTTTGATCTATTTATTGACATTAAAAATCTCCAAAGTTTGGCTGAAGACTTAAAATATCTAAACTTGGAAAAAGAATTGACCTTGCCTGAATTTTTTGACATATCCCCAAGCTACCAGTCAAAATACAGAGCCTATGTACCGATCATGACTGGCTGTAATAAATTTTGCTCTTATTGCGCTGTCCCCTACACTCGGGGTCGAGAAGTTTCCCGCTCTTCAAAATCTATCATCAAAGAAGTGAGTGGACTATTGAACGATGGCTACAAAGAAATTGTTCTTTTGGGACAAAATGTAAATAGCTACGGCAAAGATCTACAAAAGAAAAATAAAAAAGAGATCGACTTTCCAGATCTTTTGAAAAAAGTTGATTCTCTAGGTGACCATTTCTGGTTAAAATTTTTGACCAGCCATCCCTATGATATGAGCGATGAGCTAATTGAAGCTATGGCAAAGTGTAAAAATCTAAATGATTACCTCCACTTACCAGTTCAATCTGGCTCCAATAAAGTGCTCAAAAAAATGAACCGGCACTACGCTGTCGCCCACTACAAAAAACTAATTAAAAAAATACGGCAGGTCTTGCCCAATATCACTATATCCACCGACATCATAGTTGGTTTTTGTTCTGAACGTAATCAAGATTTCAAGGACACTCTTAAGTTGACCAAGGACCTAAAATTTAATATGGCCTACATGTCCAAATATTCTGCTCGAATTGGCACAATAGCTGCCAAGCTATACCCAGATGATGTACCTCAAAAAACCAAAAAGGCCCGCTGGGAAAAATTGAATGAATTGATATCTGCTCAATCTCTAGAATTCAATAAAAAACTAATCGGCCAAAGCCGCGAAGTATTGATCGACGTCATCAAAAAGAAAAATGGCAAATACATCAATATCGGAAAATTATCAAATTATATGGCTGCTCATATTGAAACGGATGAACCACTTGAGATTGGTCAATTTTATAATGTTAATATAAAGTCTGCTAAATTCTGGGGGTTGACGGCCGAGCTTAAACAAAAGATAATTGTAGTCTTGGGACCAACTGCAGCTGGTAAATCTGAATTGGCAGTGAAAATAGCTCAAGAGTTCAATGGTGAAATAATTTCTTCTGATTCTCGACAAATATATAAAGGCTTGGATATTGCTAGCAACAAAACAACTACAGAAGAAATGGCTGGTATCCCCCACCACCTCATAGATGTAAGTACGGCCGATAAAGAATACAGCCTCTACAATTGGCAACAAGATGCCAACAAGACTATAGAAAAGATATTGGCTAAAAATAAGGTGCCCATCATTGCTGGTGGTACTGGACTATATATTTGCTCTATTCTTCAAAACTACGACCTTGACCCCAAAGAGCCAAAGCTCAGAGACTGTCCTTATGATTTTGTAATCTTTGGCCTTTCCCCTGATAGAGAAAAACTTTACAGCAAAATAAACAAACGAGTCGAGCGGATGATATCTGATGGTTCTATTAAAGAAACTAAAAAAATATATAAAAAGTATAACGATAAAAAATTACCTGCTCTAACTGGTATTGGCTACCGAGAAATAATCGAGTACCTTGACGGTAAAACTACTATTGAACAAACGATTGATAAAATAAAACAAAATACTCGTCATTATGCCAAACGGCAACTGACTTGGTTTCGTCGCATGGAAAAACAGGGCCTAAAAATAAACTGGAATCAAACTTGGGTTCAAGTCAAAAAAAATACTAAACAATTCTTGAGTAAATAAAAAACTCCGTCGGCAGGCCAACGAAGTATTGAGGGGGGCAGAAACGACTAAGGGATAAGCTCCCCGACTCTGATTCATCGATCACGGTGACGGACGATAGATCGTCAGCCTGTGCGATGAGAGACTCGCCGTCAATTCTAGCGAGCTTCGCTCTGCCCCCCGATTTACAAGAGATGAACGTATACAATTAATATATATAACATATTATTATATTTTTGTCAACTATAAAACCCAGTCCCTTATCAGGAGCTGGGTAAAATTATCAATTTATTTTAGCTTTTTCTTCAGTATTTCTTCAGCTTTTTGGGGATTGGCCTTACCTTTGCTCTCTTTCATAAATTGTCCTACTAAAAATTTTATAATAGGTTCTTTGCCAGCCTTATACTCCTCTACTTGTTTAGGGTTGCTCATGATCACCTGTACCGCAATATCCTCAAGTGTCGAGTCATCGTCTATTTGGGCTAGATCCATTCTTTCGGCAATCCGACTAGGATCATCATCTGCTCCAGAAAACATTTCTTTGAGTATTTGCTGACCAGCTGAACTGTTTATTTTTTTCTGATAAACAAGTTTGATGAGTTCTGCCATGTTTTCAGCTGATATTTTAAGATCTTCTATTTTAAAATCATTACCAATTAGACCAAACAACTCGCTAGTCAACCAAGCAAAGGCTGTTTTGGACAATTTTGCTTTATTTTTCTCCCAAAGCTCAGTTGCTTGATCAGTGTCCGGACTAATACCATCTACCTTAAACAACCAAGCTCGAAGATCAGACATAACACCCTCAAAATAATTGGCCCATTTTCTTTGATAAACTAAAACCCAAGCGTCTTTAGACTCCAAACCATATTCTTGGACAAAACGATCTTTCTTTGCCAAAGGTAGCTCTGGCATAGCACTATTTACCAGGGTCAACAATTTTTCACTAACAATCAAAGGTGGTAGGTCAGGCTCGGGAAAATAACGATAATCAGCAAATCCTTCTTTACTACGTTGAAGCACAGTCTCACCCTTGCCCTCATCCCAACCACGAGTTTCGGTTATCGTCGGCGCTTTGCCCTCATCCCAAAGTTGAGCCTGTCTTTTTTCTTCAAACTCTAAAGCTCTTTCTACGGCTTTAAATGAATTGAGATTTTTTATTTCTGTCTTGGGATAAAAATCATGATCACCGGCTGGACGGAGAGATACATTGGCATCGCAGCGCATATTCCCTTTTTCCATGTCAGCATCAGACACACCTAGATAACGTGCAATCAATCTCATTTGAATCAAAAATTCCTTGGCTTCAGCTGGACTCTTGAAATCTGGCTGAGTCACAATCTCCGCCAGTGGTGTGCCACCACGATTGAAATCTACTAAGGTCTTGCCGTTTCGATGAATATTTTTGGCCGCGTCTTCCTCAAGATGAAGCCTTTCAATACCAATACTCCATGTTTGCCCACTGGACTCAATCACCAGATGACCATTTTGGGCTAGCGGTTCGTCAAATTGAGATATTTGATAACCTTTGGGTAAATCTGGATAAAAATAATTTTTACGATCAAACTTTGATTTTTTATTTATTTTGAGATTCAAAGCTAGAGACATCATTAATGCCTGTTTAACAGCCTCTTTATTGACTGTCGGCAATGTTCCTGGATGTCCCAAACAAATCGGACAGACCAAAGAATTTGGCGCTTGATTTTCAGCATCATTGGAACAATGACAAAACATCTTACTCTCTGTTTTGAGCTGTAAGTGAATTTCTAAACCTATAACTGTTTCATATTTAGCCATATAACTATTATATCAATTCTTTTACTTTTGCCCAAATTAATTCATGGATCTCTTCCCTGGTCATAATAACATCATCTTTGACACATTCTACCAAAGAAAACTCTGGATAATTTTCTACAATCCAAAGATAAGACTCTTCGGCCATCTTTAAATGATTGATATCGGCTTCATGCAAGTCTCTTTTTTCACCACCGATATAATCACGATGCCCTTTCTTATCCACCAATTCCTGACTTATTTTAGCTGAGACATGAAGTATTATATTAGCATCGGGCTTGGGAATACCCAAAATTTCGTATTCTAATTCATAAAGCCACTTGAGAAAATCTGATCTTTTATCGGGTTCGGAAATCTTACCCCCCTGATGTCCCATATTGGCTGAAACATAGCGATTGGCTAAAATAATCGTACCAGCCGCTAAATCTTTTTCCATCTGAAACTTGGCATCGTAGCGATCTAGAGCATAAAACATAGATCCTCGCTTGGCTCCCACCTCTTCAGCACTACCGTACTCACCGTTGAGATATTTTTCTACAAAAAAAGCCGACGGACTACCATATTGAGGAAAATCAACCACCACCACATCGTGGCCTTCTTTTTTCAAACGCTCCTCCAAGATTTTAACTTGAGTAGCTTTCCCAGAGCCATCAGTTCCATCAATAACAATAAATTTTCCTTTTTTCATAAATATAATAAATGATTTATCTTATGATCGATCATTACGGCAAGCACGACATAGGGCTGTATAGTCTTCCTTGCCACCAACTTGGATAAGCTCCTTGGAATCAGACAGACGAAAGGTGCGTGAAGCACGCTTACCACAACCCACGCAAATTGGGTGTAATTTTTCTACAATTTCTGCTTCAGCTAAAAGCTCGGGAACACCTTCAAATGGTCGGCAAGCAAAATCCTGATCCAAGACTGTTAAAATAATTACCTTTCCTTGGTTGGCTAGCTCTATCAGTAGAGTAAGGAGTTTTGGTACTTTAAAAAATTGCGCTTCATCAATAGCAACGATATCGGGCTTATTTTTTGATACCCAAGCAGCTATAGTCTCAACGTCGGGTACTACCTCAGCCTCAAACTTATAATCGTTATGAGAAATAACTTCACTAGTCTTATGACGATCATCTTTCTGGGGCTTAAATAAAACAATTTTCTTTTTATCTTCAGAAAATTCGTTGCGAATTTCTATTCGACGTAAATTTCGAATCAGCTTGCCAGTCTTACCAGCAAACATTGAACCTGTTATCACATAGATGAAACCACCACGGTACATCTCGATGGCACCATCAAGAGAAATTTGCATTTGTCTTTATCCTTATTTAATAACCGGTAGAACCAAAGCTACCTGCGCCTCTATCAGTATCATCAAGCTCAGATACCTCTTCCAGCTCAGGACTTTCATGCTGGGAAATTATCATCTGAGCTATTCTGTCTCCTATATTTATACTATATATTTCTTTACTCAAGTTTATCATCGCTATTTTTAGTTCTCCTCGATAATCAGAATCAATCACGCCCGCCAAAGTATGGATAGCATGTTTGGCAGCTAGACCTGAACGATCACGAATATTACCCCAGTAGCCTTCTGGTATTTCCATCACTATTCCTGTTTTTACCAAGGTATATTCTCCTGGCTCTAGCTCAACTGGCTCACAAGAATAAAGATCCATAGCTGCACTATGTTTAGAACCAAAGGTTGGCTGAGTAGCCTTGTCATTTATTTTTTTAAATTTTATCTTCATACAAAAATTCTATAAATTTTCTAAATAGCTTATTACTTTATCAAGTATTGCATCGCCAGCCTCTACATCCTCCGAACCAACTCTTTCTAAATGTTGAAAATCTTTACTGGTATAATTGGCAACAAAATTTGCCACATCACTGGCCAATGGCATTAGTTCTGCGCCGACAGGATCTGCTAAATAGTCTTCTTCAAACATCTGTAATTGATTAACCAATACTGTGAACCAGGCTTTCCTTATTTTAAGTCTATTATTTTCGTCAGTACTATGAATTATGTCTTTGGGTATATCATTGCTATAATCGTCTTTCAATCTTCTGAAAAAAGTTAGATATCCCTCAATCATTAGATCTCTTTCTTTCTTAATATCTGGTTTATTTTCTAGCACACCTAAACTTTCCATATGCTTATTTCTTTAACAATTCTAAATATTTAAATTTCTAACGAGATTCATATTATTTCATTACAATATCATGTTCGCCACGCCTGACATCAAAACGTCCTGGATCATCGTCTAGATGAAGCTTGAGGCCATATTGACTAAATTCTTTGAGTAAAATCTCGGCCATTTCAATGGCTCGACGTCGCAGAGTTGGATGAACAAATCTAGTAGCCCTGAGCTCCACCAGATAAACCAAGGCTGGCAAATCTCCAGTGACTCTATTTGGCAAGTTATAGCCCATAGCAGTATAATACTGAGCTACTTCTGGTGTTAAATTTAATTGCTTTATTTTTTCTTCTTGAGAGGCAACTAGCTCCTGAGCTTTTTTCCGAACATCTTCTGGTAATGAATCAAAATAAAATTGTTCCATGCCATGTTCAGTGGTCAGTAGTGGCATTCGTTGAGTAACAGCCCGATGTCTTTGAATATCGCGAAAAGATCCAAAATCAAGCATAAAACCAAATTGAACTGTACCGGCCTGAGCGACAAATTTTGGTAACTCAGTTTTCATTGGCCGAGATTCCAAAACTTCTTTGTACTCTTTTAACAACTCTGCATCAATACCATTATGTAACAAGGTGGTTTCTGGATAAGCCTCATGAGTAAAATAATAATCCTCATTCATCCACTGGTGATTATAATTTTCAGTGGTCTCAAATATTTCATGACTAAAAGAGCTAGGATAAGAATCGAGCAAGGCCTCTTGGATTTTAGCAGCAATATGCCTAACTTCTTCTAGTGGGTGATGGCGGAGCAAAGCTAGCTTATCAGCCACCTGCCTCATGTTGCTGTGCCAGGCAATATTGGTAGAAGCTCCGGCTGGCAAAAATCCCCGCAAAATATCAAAACCTCGAGCAGCAATAGCTTTGTCATAAACAGCTTGTTTTTCTCCATCTTGAATAGGAAATTGTTCTTTGAGGTGAGCTTCAACTGGCCCCCTAGAAGCTAGATAAAATTTGCGCCAATTTTCCAAAACTTCATTGGTTTCATCGGTACCAGCTGGATTAATAAACATCTGCTGAGAAAAATCTACATAGCGAGTAGAAGCTTCCTGCCCACTATATAAAGCCCAATCCTGAATAGCTTTGGCCGCCAACATAGAAATACC
>CALDOH010000126.1 GCA_937912185.1 uncultured bacterium
TTTGTGGGAAAAAACAGACGTTAGTAATTATGATATGGTAATTAGTTCTTCCTCAGGTTTTGTCAAAGGTATTAAAACAGGAAATAATACTAAACATATTTGTTATTGTCATGCGCCGACTCGCTATCTTTGGGATAATAAAGAAGAGTATATTGATAAAATGCCCGAAGGTAAATTTTTAAAAATATTTTTACCCCGACTACTTGATAAATTACAACTTTGGGATTTTTCCAAGGCTCAGCAAGTAGATCATTTCATTGCTAATTCTCAATATATAGCCGATAAGATACGAAAAGACTACAAACGTGATTCGATTGTCATCCATCCACCAGTTCAAGTGGATAGTTTTAGTCCTAGTGATGAGGTAGAGGATTATTATTTGATTGTCAGTCGTTTGCGACCATATAAAAAAGTTGACTTAGCTATCAAAGCTTTCAATAATCTCAAGCTACCTTTAAAAGTAATTGGTGGTGGTTCAGAATTGAAACGATTGAAACGAATGGCTCATTCTAATATTGAATTTTTAGGTGAAGTTTCTGATGAGGTCAGAAACCAATATCTAGCCAAGTGTAAGGCTTTTATCTATCCACAGATTGAAGATTTTGGAATCTCAGCTTTAGAGGCTATGGCCTCTGGTCGTCCAGTGATTGCCTTTCGACGCGGTGGAGCCCTGGAAACCGTAGTAGAGGACCTGACGGGAACTTTTTTTGATGAGCAGACTTGGGAATCTTTGGCTCATAAGATACTACGTTTTGATAGTGACAAATATGATTCTCAGTCAATCCGTGAACACGCTCGAAAATTTGATGAAAGTGTTTTTCGCCAAAAGATTATGAATTTTGTAAACAATATATGAATCCCGTTAGAAATTCACGGGACTAGCAGAGTGAGAAATAAAAAATGACTAACTAATATTTTCTATATGATTAACAAAATAAATTTCTAACGGGATGAATATTGTTATAGACATAAGAGCTTTAACAAATACCAGGCTTAGTGGAGTTGGTAGGTATATTTATAATTCTATTCAGCATATTTTGACTCAGGACCGAGAAAATACTTATTATCTGATCAGCACTGGTCTTAAAGATGTACCAAAGGCTTGGTTAGATTTTAAGTACGATAATATTCATCATATCCACTGGCATTTTTCTAATAAGCTTTTTAATATTCGGACTGCCCTTGGTATTGGTCCAGATCTAATTAAAAAAATTCCAGTTAAAGTTGATTTGTTTTGGTTGCCTAATATAAACTTTTTTAAGTTTAATAAAAATGTCCCGACCATATTAACAATTCATGACCTCTCTTTTTTACATAGTACTCAATTTTATTCTCTCAAGCGTAGATGGTGGCATAAATTGGTTAACGTCAGATGTTTGGTGGAAAGGGCAGATAATATTATAGCGGTATCAGAAAATACCAAACGAGATATTATGCGTTTTTTTACTGTAGATGAAGATAAAATTACAGTTATTTATCCTGGAGTAATGGTCGAGGAGATGAATCAGGAAAAGGCTAGGGCTTTGACCGCAAAGTTTGAGCTCAAAGATAAATATTTTGTATATGTGGGTACCCTTGAGCCCAGAAAAAATATAAATACCATTATTGCTGCTTTTGATCGTTTCTATAAAGAACATCTTAATTATGAATTAGTAATTGTTGGTGCCAAAGGTTGGATTTATCAAAACATTTTACGTAGCATTGCCAAACGTCCTTATGTTCATTATCTGAATTATGTCGATGGTAGCGAAAAAGATGCTTTATATTATTTGTCTCAAGCCTTGATTTGGCCATCATTTTATGAAGGCTTTGGCTTTCCACCACTTGAAGCTAGTTATCACAAAACGCCGGTCATTACTAGCTACAAGACATCTTTGCCAGAAATTATGAAAAATCAGGCTTTTTATGTAGATCCTTATAATGTTAGCGATGTTTATAATGTAATGACAGATTTAATTGATGATAAAAATTTAAATTCTTTTGCCCGAGAAAACATAGATAAGCTTTCATTACCAACATGTGAAAAACAAGCTCAAAAAATAATTAGACAGTTTTATAAATTTCAAAAATAAATCCCGTTAGAAATTCACGGGATAATTAATCATATGGTTTAGTCATTCTGGAGGGAATGTAATGACCGATAGAATCTACAAGCTTTTAGATTCTATCCGCCATCGCTTTGCTCCAGCGTCCAGAATGACATAGTATCAAGTTAATTTTAACAAAATAAATTTCAAAAATGAAAATAGTAATTGATTTTAGAATTTTTGGTACCAAGCCAGGTGGGATTGGTCGTTATAACGAAAAGCTACTTCAAGAATTGGTAAAGCTTGATGATAAAAATAAATATATTTTATTGTTTAAGGAAGATCCAGACTTGTCTTTGCCAGAAAATTTTAGTATTCAAATATGTGATTGTAATTGGTATAGCATCAAGGAGCAATTTGTTGTCCCTTATATGTTGTATCAGATAAGTCCTGATTTGGTTTATTTTCCACATTTTAATGTACCCATTTTTTACTCTGGTAAGTTCGTAGTTACTATCCATGATTTGATTATGACCAAATTCCCTAGTCAACGATCAACTACCCATAGCAAAGTTTTCTTTAAATTAAAATATTGGTTCTATGAACAAGTCATTAGACATGCTGTTTTTAATGCTGAAAAAATCATTGCTGTCTCCAAGTTTACGGCTCAAGATATAAAAGAACATTTCAAACTTAGCGCTGAAGAATCACAAAAAATAGAAGTTGTATATGAGGGAGTGAGTGTGGCAGAGTCTAGTCAAAAACAAGCCTTTGATTTGCCAAGTAATTATTTTTTGTATGTTGGGAACGCTTACCCACACAAGAACCTAGAATTTTTAATCAGTAGTTTTGAGGACTTTGTCAAAAAACACCCGGAGTACTATTTGATTTTAGTGGGGCATAAAAATTATTTTTACAAGCGATTGGAAAAAGAAGCTAAGTGTCAAAATATTATCTTTGCTGGTTATATCGCTGATGATAAGTTGGCTTCCTATTATCAAAATGCCAAGGCTTTTATTTTCCCATCACTGTATGAAGGTTTTGGTTTACCGCCACTTGAAGCGATGGCGAATGATTTACCTGTTTTATCTAGCAACGCTTCCTGTCTGCCAGAAGTATTGGAACACACTGTGTTGTATTTCGATCCTAAGGATAAGAATGACTTACTTATCAAGATGGAAGAGATAATTACCCAACCTGAACTTAGACAAAATT
>CALDOH010000127.1 GCA_937912185.1 uncultured bacterium
CCCCAGTGTTTGGCCCTGTGATAGAAAAGTTGTCTCCAATTTTTATACCATAGGCTTGTAATTCTATTTCAGCTATTTTGGCCTTACTAAAATAGTGGGTGACCACTCCGGCAAATAATTTTTTTTCAGTTGCTTGAGAATTTCCAGAAGCTGACCACTCATGGAGAGGTTTGCCCAAATAATAACCATCACTCATCCCACGGTTGTAAACAGTTTTTAATTCTTTTTCCCAGGCCCGCACCTTTTTTAAAGTATAGGTATTGTTATTTATACTATCAATTGCTTGGTGGTAAGCCCTAATAACTCTAGCTACGTATTCAGGTGAACGACCACGACCCTCGATTTTTAAACTAGAAATACCCGCGTCTAAAAAGTCTTTAAGAAAACCAATAGTACAGATATCCTTGGGGCTCATAACAAACTCGTTATCAAGAACCATTTCTTTATTTGTTTCTAGGTCGGTTACCTTGTAGCGACGACGACACATTTGTCGGCAAGCACCACGATTAGCTGAAGAATTTTCATTATAAAGACTCATGGAGCAGCGTCCAGATATACCAATGCACAGAGCCCCGTGGGCAAAGGCCTCCACTTTAATTAGTTTTCCATTAGGACCCTTAATCTTTTCTTTTTTAATATTTTGGCTAATTTTTTTTATCATTGGTATGGTGAGCTCTCTAGCCAAAACAACCTGATCGGTAAACTGAGAAAAGAATTTTATAGCGTCAGTATTAGAAACAGACACCTGGGTAGAAATATGTATGGGCATGTTTATTTTTTTAGCATATAGAATAGCCGCCATATCAGAAACAATAACCGCAGAGACTTTATTTTTTTTGGCTGCAGCAATGGTTTTTTTCATTAGAACTAAATCATTATCATATAAAACAGTATTAACCGTTAAATAAGATTTTATTTTATGTTTTTGACAAATCTCAGATATTTTTTTGAGATCATCAAAATCAAAATTAGCCGCTGAGGCTGAGCGCATATTGATGTGACCGACACCAAAATAAACAGCATCAGCGCCGTTGTCTATAGCGGCCATTAGGGATTCGTATGATCCAGCTGGAGCCAAAAGCTCTGGGTTATATTTTTTTTGTTTCATATTCATAATTGTTTATTAAACTATATATGATATTTTTTTTCTAGACAAATTGTATAAAAAAAGGTGTCTGAGACAGACACCTATGATGGCTGCAGATGAGCCGACGATCAGGACGGAGGTCCAAAGTAGCGGTGGCGGATGAAGTAGGTGACAGAGCCGACGATCAGCGTGAGGCCGCAGGCCCATGAGAGACAGTATAGGATGAAGCGTAGGGAAATACCCAGGTTGATGATCTGCCGGAGCAGTGTAGCGGGCTCTAGTGAGTAGAGCAGCCACCAGGCTAGCAACAGCAGGATGCCGGCGATCAAGACGATCGTCACGCGGGCCATGAGGTTGACCCCTCGGGTGATGGCTAGCCAGCTGACCAGCAGGGCAATCAGGGTAAAGGTGATTTGGTCCACGAGAACCTGGGGGATGTTGAAACTGATGTTTTCACCGTCGAGGCTCGCCCGAATACTACTATAGTCGTGACTGCCGACCAGCAGATGGATGGCCGAAACCAGGACGAATACTGCGACGGTTATTACAACAACCGCCTCTTTCTGACGCTTAGTCATGTTACACCTCCGCGTAGGTTGAGGAACAAGAGCGGACACTCCAAACTACTACAAATCGTGAGTTTTGTCAATTGTCTTTGTTGTTAAAAGCTGGTAGAATTATCTTACTATGATAGCCTATCTAAAAGGAAAGATACTCCAAAAAACACCTCGTTCAGCCATACTTCTAGTGGCTGACGTTGGTTATGAGGTGTTTTTGACCAACAAAGAACTAGAGCAGACTAGTATTAATCAAGAGCGAGAATATTTTATCTTTTCTTATATAAAAGAAGAAGCTTTTGACCTATACGGATTTAAAGATATGGAAGAGCTTGATTTTTTCAAAAAGCTAATCTCTGTGTCTGGCGTTGGCCCTAAGAGCGCCCTTAATGTTTTGGCTTTAGCTGAGCCAGATGAGCTCAAGCGGGCCATTACTAGTGGTGATGCGGCTATGCTACAACAAGTGTCGGGCATAGGCAAAAAAACAGCCGAAAGATTGGTGGTTGAACTTAAAGAAAAATTCATTTCTGACTTGTCAGAATATACAATGGTTAGTAGTGTTGATCAGCAGGTTAGTGATGCTTTGGTGTCTTTGGGGTATAAGGAGATTGAGGCTAGGGAGGTACTAAAGCTTATGCCGACCAGCGAAGAGGGTTTGGCTGAGCGGATAAAAGAAGCTTTGAGATATATAAATAAAAAATAATGGAACTAAGGCCAAGTAAGGAAAATTTTGATAGTTTTGTAGGTGCTAGATTTATTTCTAGTAATTTTTTGCAGTCTAGTATTTGGCAGGATTTTTTGAAAGCACAAAAAAAGAATTTTTGGCAATTAGCGGTAATTGATAATAACGAAGTAATAGCTACTTGTCTTTTATACGAAAACAAACTCCCTTTTGGTAGATCTTATTTGTTTGCGCCCAAGGGACCAATTATATCTGATAAGATAAGTGACGTTCAAAAAAAAGAAGCCCTAGAATTGATTTTATCTAAAGCAAGAGATGTAACCATAGAAACAAAAAAACATCAAGAAATATTTTTTAAACTAGAGCCAGAAAGTAAAAGGGGTTTGGTCACCAAACTTAAAAAGAGTTCAGATATACACCCCAGAGATACACTGGTCTTGGACATTTGTGCCGACGAAAAAGAACTACTAGGACAAATGCACCAAAAGACTCGTTATAATATTGCCCTAGCGCGACGTCGAGGAGTGGAGATAGAGTTTAGCAACAAAGAAGATGACATCGAGTACTTCTTTGGCTTAAAAGATAAGACAGCGCAGAGAAACGAAATCACCCTACACAATAATAATTATTATAGACTACTGTGGCAGACTTTGATAAAGAGAGATGCTGGTCAACTGGTCTTAGCAAAAGTGAAGGATAGGGTGGTGGCGGCCAACATAATGGTTTATTTTGGCGAGACGGTTACCTATCTACACGGTGCTTCAGATTATGATATGAGGAAATATATGGCACCACACCTACTTCAGTGGGAGACAATCAAACAAGCCAAGGAACGCGGCTATAAACTGTACGACCTTTGGGGTATAGCACCAGAGGATGGATCAAAAGAAAAATGGGCCGGTATTACTCGTTTTAAAAAGGGTTTTGGGGGTAAGACAATAGAGTCTCCTGGTACCTATGAAATAATTTATGACAAGAATTGGTATAATATTTATAAAATAGCTAAAAAAATTATTCGATGATAAAAAAAGTATTAATATCTGCAGCGGGTCGAGGTACTCGCATGCTTGATCTAGCCAAAGACAAGCCAAAACATTTAATAGAAACCAATGGCAAACCATTCTTGTATTACTTACTAGCCAACTTAAAGGAAGCCGGCTTTAAAGAAATTATTTTAGTGGTTGGTTATAAAAAAGAATTCATGGAAGAATTCCTGGCCAAGTTTAATAGTGAATTTAATATAACCCTAGTTAATCAATTTGATATTTTGGGTGAAGACAGATATGGTACAGCCTGCCCCCTAGAGTGTGTGGCCGACATGCTCAAAGGAGAAAGTTTTTTGGCGGTTTATGGCGACAACCTTTATTCAGTTGAAGATCTCAAACGGCTTAATATAGACGACGAATATTCTTATGTAGCTGGTTTGCCACACAAAAACCCTGAAAACTATGGTGTTCTACAGACAGATGAAAATGGTTTCTTAAAAGAAATAATAGAAAAACCAAAAGAACACGTAGGTAATCTTATAAACACCGGACTATACAAGTTTACACCAGAAATTTTTGATTATTTAGACAAAATAGAGTTGTCACCCAAGGGAGAATATTATCTAACCGACGTGATAAATCTATTAGCTAAACAGGACAAGGTCAAGGCCATGGACCTGAAAGGCATTTGGCTTGACTTTGGTAAGCCTGACGATATAAAAAAAGTAGAAGAGTATTTAAACAACAATGCTAAAGAAACTAATTAGAAAAATAATCCCCAAATCAATGTTGTCGCTTTACCATTTAATGTTGGCTGAGTTGGCGGCTTTTTATTATAAAAATCCTAGTGAGAAGTTAATTGTAATTGGTGTAACCGGAACCAACGGCAAGACCACCACGGTAAATTTTATTTCTCAATACTTAGAATGTCAGGGAGAAAAAACTGGTATTGCTTCCACAGTAAATTTTAAGGTGGCCGATAAAGAGTGGCTCAACGATAAAAAGATGACGATGTTGGGACGTTTCCAAACACAAAGGCTTTTGCGTGATATGGTTAAGGCTGGTTGTAAATATGCAATTATAGAAACATCATCTCAGGGTATAGAACAATTTAGGCACATCAGTATTAATTATGATTTGGTGGTTTTTACCAATCTTAGTCCAGAGCACATTGAAGCTCACGGTGGTTTTGTAAACTATCGCGATGCCAAGGAAAGATTATTTACTCACTTAACCAAAATGAAGAAGAAAAATCTTTTTGGTAAGTTAGTAGATAAAATTATTGTCAGCAATATCGATGATGAGGAAAACGAAAGATTAAAAAAATTTAAAGCAGATAAATTTGCAACTTACGGTGCAGATAAAATAGCTAATTATCAAGCCAAAAATATAAGCTTAGATGAGGGTCTTTATTTTGAGATTAAAAATCAAAAAATAAAAACAAATTTTTTAGGCAAATTTAATGTTTATAATATTTTGGCTAGTTTAGCGGCGGTTAATCAACTAGGATTTGGTTTACAAGAACTTGCTTCTTGCCAACTCAAAGGAGTGTCTGGTAGGCAAGAGTGGATAGAGCAAGGGCAGGATTTTAAGGTTATGGTAGATTATGCTCCAGAACCGACCAGTCTAAACCTACTATATAAAGCGCTAGATAATTTCTCTAAAAATAGATTAATTCATGTACTAGGCTCTTGTGGTGGTGGTAGAGATAAAGCCAGACAACCCATATTGGGGCAGATGGCTGGCAAGGTGGCCGATATCGTGATTGTGAGCAATGAAGATCCTTATGATGACGACCCAATAGAGATAATGTCTAATGTAGCCAAGGGCGCTAAGGATGCTGGTAAGATAGAGGGTAAAAATTTATTCAAGATAGAAAATAGAAAAGAGGCAATTAAAAAAGCCTTAGAACTAGCTCAAAAAGATGATCTAGTACTTATCACTGGCAAGGGAGCAGAACAGTACATTTGTGGACCCAATGGTAAGAAGATACCTCATGACGACAGGAAAGTTGTTGAAGATTTTTTATAATAAAATAAAACAACAATGATTAATCTAGAGAAACAAGACGGCTTTACTCTTTTGGAGCTTTTGGTGACTATAGCCATTATTGGTATTTTAGCAACCATGACAGTGGTTAAATTGACTAGTGGTGTAGACAAGGCTAGAGCAGCTAAAATAGCCCAAGAAATTGACGGCGTCCAAGCTGCTTTACGTATTTGGATGAATGAACACGACCATTGGTTAACAGAGTGTGAAATACAAGATCTTTTTGATGATCCAACTAATGGTGTTAATGCCCTGTTTTGTGAGGGTGGGCAGTATCCAGCTGGCTCTGGCTCCTGCAGTCTGTCTCGAGGTTGTAGTAATGACGCTGAACCAACTGTCACCTGGTTTATGGAAAACACCGACTTTTCTCGTTATATTCACAATGACTTTAATCTTGTATATGAATATGATAATGATGGTGATGAGCAAGCAGTAGATGCCAACGGCTGCGTACAGTCTGTAGCCCCCTATAAAAGCGCTAGTTTATACATACAGGGGGTGGAATATCTAGAGATAGTTGATGGCTTGATAGATAGGGGCTCGGGCAGCCTTTGTGGTAGGTTTATGTGGGATAGTATGCCGAATAGAGGTATTTATAAATTGGGTTATACTATTTATGATTTTTAGGTAATAAAATGAGTGCTTTTACACTCTTTTGTGGATAACCTGTAGGTAAATACCCCAACATGTGTATATTTATCCTTTAAATATAGGACAAAAGTAAAATTATTTGACATTTTTTTCTATTTGTATATGAAGATTTTTGGCTAAGGTTAAAGCAGAAAAATATTTTTTTACTTAAATTTTGTTAAATTGGGACCAAGTCCTTGACAAAGCTTTGAAATTTTGGTAGCATTTAGTCATGAATTTTTTGCCGGCTAGCCTATATTAGTCAAAAAATTAACGTAAAACTGACCCTAATAAAGCGGGTGAGTTTATTTTTTTGTGTAGAAAAGCCTATCTCTACTCAGCAAAGACGGATCATTACTCTATAAAGCTGGTTAATTAAAAAAATTAGCGAAAATTTTTATGCCCCAAGCCAAAATCGCGACTTCTCGTAAGTTTTTTACTTCACTACGAGAGGCTATTCCTTTGACTGATCTAATTGAGGTCCAAAAGAAATCATACGAATGGTTTTTTAGGGACGGTCTAAAGGAACTCTTTGACGAAATCTCCCCAATTAAAGATTTT
>CALDOH010000128.1 GCA_937912185.1 uncultured bacterium
AAATACCTTCAATAAACAAAGTAATAGTACCGCAGTCACCGATTGATTTGTGACCATAGCCAACATAAAAACTAGCCATAAAGTTTTCGGCACCTTTTTTGGCTAGTATCTCTAGATGTTTTTTAACACCACCAGTTGAACGAGAATGAAGCGCTTGGATCATGGCCTGTGATTCTGGACCAATGACCGCTCCAGTATCCAAAATCATCACCATGCCACCACTATCTAGTTTTTTGACTGTATGCTTGAGTGATTCAATAGACATAAAATATTAATTTACTAATTTATCTAATTGCTTATAGAGATCTTCTAAGCTGCTATTATTGTCGATGACTACATCGGCCTGCTTCATCAATTCTGGAATATAAATTTCTGTTTCCGCTTCATGCTCTTTTTGAAATTGCTCCCAAGTTTTTTCAGCGTCGCCTGGATTCTCTGCCCTGACTTTTAACCTTTCATAACGCACTTTGGCATCTACCTCTATAGCTACCATCCTAAAACCAGAAATTTTTTTTAGATATTCTATATCTGCCGGACGTCGCATGCCGTCTATGGCAATTATTTTACTATCGGCACTCTCAACATCTTTAGCTATCACCTTGGCCATTAAATCTTGCCCAAAAGTCTCTCTCAGTAATGGTGATATTATTTGAAAATTTTCTCTAGATTGTGGTAAATACAAACGATCTAATACGTCCCTCAGCATTGTAGAAAAACGAAAAGTATCAGCACCATATTTTTCTTTTAAATACTTGGCCGCCGTACCTTTACCACAGGCCATTAACCCTGTAAAACCTAAAATTATTTTATCTTCCATAATTATTTATTTTTAGCTAAAAAAGGTTTAGTCATTCCCTTATATTGTTCTAGGCTTTCATCAAAGTATTCCAATTCAATACCAGCCTCTTTAAAAAGCTTTTCAGACAATACGCCGGCATGATATTTTTTCTCACAAACTATTCTAACAACACCGCAATTAATCAGCATTAGAGCACATACCCTACATGGTGTCATCTTACAATAAACCGTAGCTCCATCTAATGGCACTCCTCTTTTGGCAGCCTGAACAATAGCATTTTGCTCAGCGTGAATAGTGCGAACACAATGATCGCTTATAGTCTCATCATCATTTATCTCCTTATGCATCAAATGACCAACATCATCACAATGAGGCAAGCCAAGCGCTGAACCAACATACCCAGTAACTAAAATCTGCTTATCTTTGGCAAATACACAACCACTACGACCACGATCGCAGGTGCCTCGAGTAGCTACTGCTTTAGCTATGTCCATAAAATACTCATCCCATGAAGGACGAACATATTTTTCTTTTTTTTCTTCTGACATATGATTATTATTTTACTATTTCCAATAGTTTATTTACTATCTCTTGATTATTGGCAATTACAAATTGGTTGTTCTTTTTATCTTTTTCCGGGTTACCAGCAAAATCTACTACTATCGCCCCTGCTTCTTTAGCGATCAGTTTACCAGCAATATAGTCATAGACCTCACAACCGTTGTTTATAATCCCCTCCATCTTACCAGAAGCAATATAACAAAAATCCATAGCCACTGACCAATTATAAAAAACCCGTTTAGGCTCCAACATCTCCAAAGTCTTCATCATCTGGCCATATTCCTCAGCAGGATGCCCATATGATGCTACATAAGAAAGACTGGCTTTATGAAAATCTCTTTCCAAACTAACGGATATTTTTTTGTCATTTAAAAAAGCTCCCCTACCTTTTTGAGCAAAATATATTCTATCTATAATTGGCTGATAAATAACTCCCACCTCAATATCATCCCCCTTCATCAAACCAATGGAAACCGAAAAATTCGGCACACCAACTACAAAATTATTAGAGCCATCAAGCGGATCAATTATAAAAGTATACTCTGAGCCATTGTTGGTTTTACCATCCTCTTCAGAATAAATATTATAATCTGGGTATTCTTTTTTTAGAATATCCAATATAGCTCTTTCTGACTCCGTATCTGCCTTGGTAAAAAAATCAGCCGGGGTAGTTTTTTGTTCAATTGCTAGATCTTGTCCAAAATATTTCCGCAAAATCTCACCGCCAGCCTTAGCAGCTTCAATTATTTTTTGATATTTTTCTTCCATATTTTTGTGCCTTAATTTTAGCAAAACTTAGTCCTTTTTTCAAATCATAAAAACTAAAAAAAATTAGCTAACATTAGCTAAATTTTCTTTAATTCTTTTCTTCGTATTTTGTGGTCTGGAATTGTCCACGCTACCAAGTCCCAAAACTTGACAGAATGATTCATTTCTGACAAATGACAAAGCTCATGGACAATAATATAATCTGCCAATTCACTTGGTAAAAGGCAAAGTCGATAATTAAAATTTAAATTTTTATAAGATGAACAAGAACCCCAACGACTACTTTGATTGCGGATAGCAATGCGATTGAAATCAAAATTATAATATTGATTAAAATAAGCCAACCTCTCCTCTACCAATTTTCTAGCTTGGCGCTTGTAAGCCCGAATCTGTTTATCAGAATGCCTAAAAGAAAAAATAGTAGGATTGGCCTTTACTTTCTCTACTGCCTGCAGCAACCATTTAAAACGACTAGCTATAAACTTTTTGATTAAAAATATTGGATAGGTTATTGGCGCCGTTACCACCAAAGACCCATCGTGCTCAATGGTCAGGCGAACATATCTTACTCGAGGCTTACGACGAAGAGTGTAGTCATACTTTTGACCACCTAATTCAATTGATTTTTGGATTTTTCTAATCATACAAATTGTCTTCCAAGGTCTCTTGAGCCGCTCCAGTATAAGCTCTGATTAAACCCCCTACTCCTAGATTGACACCGCCATAATATCTAACTACTACCAAAAGTCCATTCATAATATCTTTTTTCTGAAGCAATGACAACAGCGGTGGTCCAGCAGAGCCATTTGGCTCACCATCATTGTCAAATCTCTCTTTTGGCACTCCATCCTCCTGGAGACGATACGCATAAACAGTATGTCGAGCGCCCTTATACTTACCTTCAAAAGTTTCCAAGATTTCCTTAACCTGACCCACCGACTCAACCAAAAAACAAAAACCCAAAAATTTGGATCGCTTGATAGTAATCTGGGATTCCTTATTTTCTCTAATCTTTTGCATTAGCTTTAGTATAGCCAATTTAAGACAATAAAAAAAGTCCCCGTAGGAACTTAGTAGCAAGACAAAAATCGTTTCGTCTTGTAGACATCTCATTGGTCGTCTTGCTATTTTTCTGTAGAGACAGCTCTTGCTACGCTAAAAAGCAAAGACAAGTCGTCTCATAAACTACCAAAAGGACTGATAAGAAAAAGGGCGAGACAAGTGTGGATACGTTTCCCAAGTGGAAAGTGAATACACCTCACCCTAGGCACCCCTCCTTGATCGCTAAATAGCATCCAAATTGTCGTGCCTTTTCTTGAATTTACAAAAATTATAAACTCAAGAAAAGGGGTGAAACAGTCTTGTGCTACGTTCTTAGAACAAGATTTACATCGTCTCACCCAGATATGACAGACAACAAGCCTGAGACGTTTCAAAAACAGCGCCAGTATCGTTATCTATTAAAGAATTGTGGTGGCCAACATTGGTTCAAGCGTTTCTAAAAAACAATCCGCCCAGCGTCAACCACCAACAGTCGAAACTACCATATTTGTTGTACTTTGTCAATATTCTGCACAAAATAAAAACCTGCTGACCTCAAAGCTATCTGCCAGGCTAAATAGTACCAGTAAGGAGGGTCACTAGACTAATAGCTGACAAAATAGCTTTAAAATCACCAGATAAGTTCAAATAACAAGCTACTTTAACAAAAAACAGTCTTATTGTCAAATAGCTAAAAATAGTTTATATTTAGCTATATATTAAATATATGGCTGTAATTGTAAAAAACAAGCAAATTGGTTTTGATTATAAAATCGTCGAGGAATTCGAGGCTGGTTTGGTATTGTCTGGTCAAGAAGTAAAATCTATAAAGTCCCATCATATCAGCCTAAAAGGCTCTTTTGTTTCTATAAAAAATAATAACGCTTGGCTCAAAAAAATGCACCTTCCGCCCTATGCCAAATCTTCCCTACAAAGCCTAAAAAACTATAATCCAAACCGTGATCGTAAACTTTTACTGAATAAGAGAGAAATGGCTTATTTATCTAGCAAAACCAATGAAAGAGGCTTGACAATTGTGCCTATTTCAGTGTATACTACGCGAAGGTTGATCAAGGTCAAAATAGGCTTGGTCAAGGGTAAAAAGAAATTTGACAAGAGAGAAACCATCAAAAAAAGAGACACAGAGCGCAATATTTTGCGCAAACTCAAGAATTTTTAATCTTGGGGATGTTATTTATTCGATGGCAGGTGAAATGATATATGGCAAGTTGAGAGTGATCTCATTAAACATCTCCTGTAATAATTGCAAAAAACTTTATTACTAAAGCTAAGGACCTTTTCAAGGCTCCTCAGTTTGCCCCAGTTGTAGCTTAAAAATGCTACGACCGTCTCACTTTAGCAGCCTAGGGCTAGCTTGAGGCGACATTCACTAGGCTAAGAACATTTATCGTTGGGCTAAATGTTACCAAAAACTTACCAACTTGACCGATGATTTTTTGTTAATTTTTTAGTCTTCGGTTGAAACACAAAATTGGCTAAACTTGTAGAAATGTATTAGGAAATTTGTCAGACAGGGGTGTGATACCCCTCATCTCCACCATGTTTTAAGGTCCCTAAAGGACTGCGAGGCAACCAATTAAAAAGTAAGATAAGCTTATTAGAGGAAAAAGACGTAACAAGCCAAAAGACACCACTAAACATTATCGTATTAATCATCAAATCCGTTTACCGGAGTTAATGATTATTGATGAAAATGGTGAACACCTCGGTGTCATGACCAACGAAGAAGCAAAGAAATTAGCTCAAGAAAAAGGCCTTGATTTAGTTGAGGTCTCTCCCCTGGCCAAACCGCCGGTTTGTAGAATCATAGACTACGGTAAATTCCAATACAAACAGGCTCGTAGTCAGGGAAAGGTCAAGAAAACTGAAACAAAAGGTGTCCGTCTATCTCTCAAGATCGGCCAGCATGATTTAGACACCAAAAAAAAACAAGCCTTAAAATTTTTAGATCAAGGACACAAGGTTAAAGTTGAGCTTAGACTTCGTGGCCGCGAAAGAGCTTTCAAAAGTAATGCCCGAGAAGTTAGTACAAACTTCCTAAAAAATTTGGGCACAGAATTTAAGCAAGATAAACCAATTGATTTACAAGGTAGTTTATTTACCGTAATTATCACTAAAGAATCCTAAACATATGAAGTTAAAGACCAAAAAACTAGTTAGTAAAAGAATTAAGATAAGTAGCAAAAAGAAATTGATTATCCGTTCAGGTGGTCAGGATCATTTTAACTCCAGAGAAAGTGGTAAAGTTACCAAAAATAAAAGGCGTGATAAGACCATATCAAGCGCTAACACCAAGACAATCAAAAGACTATTACCTTATTTGTAAATTGACTTTAAAGATAAAATAATATGCCAAGAGTAAAACGTGGTGTCGCTCATGTAAAACGAAGAAAAAACATCCTCAAAAAAACCAAGGGTTTTAAATGGGGTCGTAAAACTAAGATCAAGCAAGCCCAAGAAGCTATTCTTCATGCTGGTCAACACGCTTTCCGTGATAGACGTAAGAAAAAAAGAGTTAACCGTAGATTGTGGCAAACCAAGCTAAACGCCGGTCTTAGAGAATTAGGTTGGACCTATTCCAAGTTTATCCATGCCATGAACCAAAACAAATGTGAGCTAGACCGTAAGGTTTTATCACAATTAGCTAAAGAAAATCCAAAAGCCTTCAAAAAACTAGTAGAAAGCTTTAAATAAAACCCCCTCTTTCTCCCCCTTACTCAAGGGGGAGATGCTCGAAGAGCAGAGGGGGTTTTGTTTTTTATTTAAAAAATTTTTTAAACAGTTTACTAGGCGGCTTATATTGATAGATTCTAATACCCAAATAAACTCCCATTGAATCCACCATAATGTCTATCGGACTACCATGACGATTGACTACACCAGTCTGATGGAATTCATCAACAAAGGCATAAAATACTACTATCACAATCACAAACAAAAGGTAGGCTCTACTGTCTTTATCTAAAGAACTAGCAATCAGATAGGTCAAAACCATAAAAACACAGACATGAGCCATTTTACGGAAAATAAAATCGTACA